>NZ_BCQU01000009.1:0-104163 GCF_001552235.1 Actinomadura rubrobrunea NBRC 15275
AGTCGACCTTGCACGCGGCCGTTCCGTAGCGGAAGGCCCGCAGGCGGCGCGCGTACCGGCTGGGCAGCTCGTCCCCGGCGATGTCGAGCAGTCCCGCCGGGCTCACGTCGAGGAGGACGGCGCGGGCCCGCGGCAGGTCGGACAGTTTCCTCACGCGGTGGTCGGTGAAGATCCTCCCGCCGAGGCGGGTGAACTCGGCCGCCATCGCGTCCACGATGGCCTGGCTGCCGCCTCGCGGGATCGGCCAGCCGACCGCGTGGGCCAAGGTAGCGAGCATCAAACCGACCCCCGCGGGTGCGAGCGCCCGGGGCGGTGAGCTGGCATGGCTGCTGACGCCGGTCAGCATCGCGGGGGCTGCCTGCGTTCTGAAGCGCAGGTTCCACAGGGGTGAGCCCTGTTCCACGAGCCGTAGGCCGAGACTGGCCATCACCCGCAGGTCGAGGGGGATGTGGCGCTGGTCGGACAGGGCCAGGCCGCTCAGCCTCTGCCACCGATCCACCAGGGGGCCGAACAGCGACTTCCAGGCGCGGCCGTCGCGTCCGAGCCCTTCGACGGTCCGGTCCAGGTCACGCCAGGCCAGCCCTGCCCTGCCGCCGTCCAAGGGATGGGCGTACGCGACGGGCGGCTGCAGCATCTCCACCCCGTGCCGGGCCAGATCGAAGGCCCGCAGGAACGGGGAGGCCAGCGCCATCGGATGGGCGGCGGAGCACACGTCGTGCCGGAACCCCGGAAGCGTGAGCTCGGCCGTGCGCGCACCGCCGCCGATCGTGGAGGCGGCCTCGCAGATCTCGACCTGCAGTCCCGCGTTCGCCAGCACCAGGGCCGCGGCCAGGCCGTTCGGTCCCGCCCCGACGACGATCGCATCGGTCACGGTTCCGCCCTGGTCCTGCTCGCCGGCACAGCCCAAGGGCCGCCGTGCCCGTCAATCTGACGGGCCTGCTCGTCGTCAGGGAACAGCCGACCGTGTCCCTCGCCCATGTGCGGCTCTCCTTCTTCGTCGGGACGACCAGCACCATGAACGCCGTCCAGACGATCCCGGCTACCTCATGACTCCCCAGAAGGAGACGACATCAATGATGGCGAGACAGGCCAAGCTTCCGATGATCCCGAACGCCGCGATGACGGAGAGAACGACGGTGAGTGCCCGCTTCTCGGGACTCTCCCCTCACGCGTTCTCCGAGTCGAAAGCGGGAAACGCGGTGGCACCCGGTGTGCAGGCAGCGCCAGGAAAGCACACCGGGTGCCACCGCGCCTTCACGAGCTGCGGACGACATCCGCCTCACTGTTGCGGCGCGGAGCCCCAGAGCGCGTCCCTGCTCAGGAGAGGTGGTGCACTTCTTGCAGGCCGTAGACGGGGGTGGGGATGCCCTCATACCTGGCCTTGAGCTGCAGCGCCAGGTACAGGGAGTAGTGGCGGGACTGGTGCAGGTTGCCGCCGTGGAACCACAGGCCTTCCTGCTGGGTGGGCTTCCACATGTTGCGCTGCTCGCCCTCCCACGGCCCGGGGTCCTTGGTGGTGTCCGAGCCGAGCCCCCAGCACTTGCCGACCTTGTCGGCCGTCTCCTGGCCGACGATGTCGGCGACCCAGCCGTTCATCGAGCCGTATCCCGTGGCGTAGACGACGAGGTCGGCGGGCAGCTCGGTGCCGTCCTCCAGGACGACGGCGTTGCGCGTCAGATGGGAGACCTGGCCGCGCGCGAGCTTGATGTCGCCGTTGATGACCAGCTCGGACGCGCCCACGTCGATGTAGTAGCCGGAGCCGCGGCGCAGGTACTTCATGAACAGGCCGGAGCCGTCGTCGCCCCAGTCGAGGGCGAACCCGGCCTTCTCCAGGCGCTCGTAGAACTCGGCGTCCCGCTCCTTGATCTTCTCGTAGAGCGGGATCTGGAACCGGTGCATGATCCGGTACGGGATGGACGCGAACGTCAGGTCGGCCTTCTCGGTCGTCATCCCGTTGCGGACGGCCTCCTCCGAGTACAGGGGGCCCAGACCGATCTCCATCAGCGACTCCGACTTCACCACGTGAGTGGAGGAGCGCTGCACCATCGTCACATCCGCGCCGTGCTCCCACAGGGCCGCGCAGATGTCGTGGGCCGAGTTGTTGGAACCGATCACCACGGCGCGCTTGCCCGCGTAGGCGTCCGGACCAGGGTGTTGGGACGAGTGGTGCTGCTCCCCTTCGAACACGTCCATGCCGGGGAACGACGGCATGTTCGGCTTGCCCGACATTCCGGTGGCGAACACCAGGTGCCGCGCCGTGAGCACGACCGGCTCGCCGGCGCGGTCGACGTGCACGGTCCACTGCTTCGCGTCGTCGTCCCAGGACGCGGAGGTGACGTTCGCCCGAGTCCAGTACGGCACCTCCATCACCCGCACGTACATCTCCAGCCAGTCGGCGATCTTGTCTTTGGGCGAGAACACCGGCCAGTTGTCGGGGAACGGCAGGTAGGGCAGGTGGTCGTACCAGACCGGGTCGTGCAGGCACAGCGTCTTGTACCGCTTGCGCCACGAGTCGCCGGGACGCTCGTTGCGCTCCAGGACGAGCGCCGGCACGCCGAGCTGCCGCAGCCGGGCGCCGAGCGCGATGCCGCCCTGCCCGCCTCCGATCACCACGACGTACGGCTGCTCCTCGACGCCCAGCCGCGCCGTCTCGATGGCGCGTTCCTGCGCCCACGTCCTGCGGCCGGGGACCACTCCGTGCTGCACGCCTTTGGGACGCCGCTCCCGCAGCGGCTCCTCGTGGCCTTTGAGCTCGTTCAGGGTGGTGAGGAGCGTCCACGCGCCCTCGCCGGTCAGCCGCAGGTGGCCGACGCCGCGTCCGGTGGCGGTCTCGAACGCCAGCCACGCCTCGGCGACGCCGTCCGCCTCCACCGGGTCCTCGGTGATGCGGAAGCCGGACGGGTCGGTGTGGTCGAGGCAGGCGTCCAGCATGTGGGCGACGCCGTCGCGGCCCTCCACGGTCTTGATGTTCCAGGTGAACGCCACCAGGTCGCGCCAGTAGCTCTCGGGCGCGAACATCGCCGCGGCGCGGGCCGTGTCGCGGGCGGCGAGGGCGGCCTCGAAGTCGGCGAGCCAGGTCTGCACACGCGTGCGCACGTCGGCGGTGTCGCTCATCTGCGCCTTCCCTTCTCCGAGCTCCTCCCGGTCTCCGGTGCCGGCCGGGGTTTCTCGGGGGTGTCTCCGCGGGTGGACGGTGCAAGGCCGATGACATTGCGGGGGAGGGCGGGCGGCAAGGGTTGCACCGGATTGCACGGACTGTGGCGCGGGTCACAGGCGCGATTTATGCTTCGGGCAACGCCCGGCCTTGGGGAGGTGAGGTCGTGCGCCTGCACGGCGCCGTCCGTCCGGGGACGAGCCTGCCCGACTACGCCCGCGAGCTGGCCCGCGTGCACCACGCCGTGATCGGCGGCGAGCGTCTCGCGCCGTCGCTGCGTCCGCGCGCGCTGGTGGCGCGGTCATGGTCGCGAGTGATGCGGCTCGGTCTCGACCCGGACGGCGGCAACGCCCGCGACCCCCTCGGCCCCGACGAGCTCGCCCGGCGCCGGCGCGGCTCGCCGCTCGGCCACGTGATCGACGAGCTGGGTCAGCTGATCGGGTCGGTCGCCGACGCCTCCCCCATGCTGCTGGTGGTCACCGACGCCGACGGGGTGATCCTGTGGCGGCGGGGCTCCTCGGCGGTCCGCCGCCGCGCCGACGACCTCGGCTTCTGCGAGGGCGCGACGTGGACCGAGGCGAAGGTCGGCACGAACGCGATCGGCACCGCGCTGGCCGAGGCGGCGCCCGTGGAGCTGTTCTCGGCCGAGCATTTCGAGCAGGCCCAGCACCCCTGGTACTGCACCGCCTTCCCCGTCCACGACCCGCGCACCGGGGACCTGCTGGGGATCATCGACGTGAGCGGGCCCGCGCTGACGCTGCATCCCGCCGTCGGCGCGCTCGTCGAGACCGGGACGCGGCTGGCCGAGTCGCGGCTGTGGCAGCGCCACATGCGACGGCTGGAGAGGCTGCGCGAGTCGGCGGCGCCGCTGCTGGGCACGTCGTCCGAACCACTGCTGCTGGTGGACGACGACGGCTGGGTGGCGCACAGCTGCGGAGTCGCCGCGCCCCACCGCATCGCCGCACCGTCCGAGAGCCGCGCACTGGCCGTCCCAGGGCTGGGGCTGTGCGTGCCCGAACGGCTGCCGGACGGCTGGCTGGTCCGCCCGTCCTCCCCCGCCCGGCCCTTGGCGCTCGTCCTGGACCTGGCGGACGCGCCGGTCCTGGACGTGCGGTCCGGGGACGCGCGCTGGCGGTGCGCGCTGACCACCCGGCACGCCGAGATCCTGCTGCTCCTGCACGCGGCCGGCCCGGACGGGCTGTCGGCGCGGGCGCTGAGCCGGGCGCTGTTCGGGGACGCCGAACACGTCGTCACCGTGCGCGCGGAAGTGTCGCGGTTGCGGCGCTCCCTCGGCGCGTTCGTCGAGTCCCAGCCGTACCGGCTCACCGGGGGCGTGCGGATGACCGTCCAGCCGGAGCCAGCGGCGAGCCGGTTCGTCCGGGAGTCCTCCACGCCCGGAATCCGTTCCCTCACCGCAATGACCGATATGGACCGGCTGAACAACGCGGTGTAACAATCGAGGCTCGTCAGGCTCGTCCGGCCAGGAGGAACCAGATGGCGGCACACGGCGCTCTGCGGGAGCGGCGGACGAGGCTGGTCCGGGAATGGTCCCGCCTGATCGCCGACCGCGCCCCGCACGCCGACGTGCACCACGACCCCGCCCTGCGGGAGGAGATCGCCGCGTCCTGGCACCGTTCGCGCGTCGTGGTCGACCCGCACCGCGACAGCGCCCCCGCCGTGGCGGACGTCGCGGAGCGGTGGCGGTCGTCGCCGCTGGCCGGGCCCATCGCCGAGATCGCCGACGAGCTGCGCACCATCGCCGACGAGGCGGGCTACATCGCCGCGGTCACCGACGCCGACGGCACCATCCTGTGGACCTACGGCGGCCGCGTCATGCGCCACCGCGCCGAACGCGTCAACTTCGCGCCCGGCGGCCGCTGGGACGAGACCGCGATGGGCACCAACGCCCCCGCGCTCGCCCTGCGCGAACGCCGCCCCGCCACCGTCTTCTCGGCCGAGCACCTCGTCGAGGCGCTGCACGGCTGGGTGTGCTACGCCGCGCCGCTGCGCGCCCCCGGCGGACGATTGCTGGGCGTGCTCGACCTGTCCAGCACGTGGGACCGCTCGCACCCGATGGTCATGCCGACCGTGCGGACCCTCGCCGCCCGCATCGAGGACCGGCTGGCCCACCTGCCCGCCGCCGCGCTCCCGCCCGTCACCGCGCCGCGCGTCACCCTCGAATGCCTGGGCGACGACGCCCGCGCGCTGCGCGACGGCGCGCCGCTCCCGCTGCGCCCCCGCCAGCTCGAAATCCTGACCCTCCTCGCCTTGGAGCCGGACGGTTTCAGCCCCGAACGGCTGCGCGAGGCCCTGTACGGCGACCGTCCGGTCACGATGACGTCGCTGAAGGCGCAGGTCTCGCACCTGCGGGCCGCGCTCGGCGGCGCCCTCGCTCAGCGCCACTATGTGCTGACCGAGCCGATCACCTGCGACGCGTCCGCCGTCCTGGACGCCCTGGCCTCCGGCGACACCGAAACGGCCGTGCGCCGCTACACCGGCCCGCTGCTGCCCGACTCCGAGGCCCCCGGCATCGTGCGCTGGCGCGAATACCTGGAGGTCGCGGTGCGCAAGGCGGTGCTGGCGTCGCCCGTCCCCGAGCACGCCCTGGTCTACGGCGAACGGCACCGCTACGACCTGGAGGTCCACCAGCACGCGCACCGGCTGCTGCCGCCGTCCGACGGCCGCCGCGGCATCACCGCCGCCCGCATCGACGCCGCCCTGCGCGACTGACTTTCATCCGACGGCCGCCGGCCCGCCGGCGCGGCAACCTTCCGACAACCTTCGTCTCGCATCGTGTCCTGCATCACATCGGGTTCACCGTGTGCGAGGAGGACACCCATGGTCTACGCCAAGCCGGGCACCGAAGGCAGCATCGTCTCCTTCGCCGACCACTACGACAACTTCATCGGTGGCGAGTGGGTCCCGCCCGTCGACGGCGAGTATTTCGACAACCCGTCGCCCGTCGACGGGAAGGTGTTCACGCGGGTCGCCCGGTCCAAGGCCGCCGACATCGACAAGGCGCTGGACGCGGCGCACGCCGCCGCCGACAAGTGGGGAGCGACGTCGCCCGCCGAGCGGTCGCTGATCCTCAACCGCATCGCCGACCGCATCGAGGAGAACCTGGAGAAGCTCGCCGTCGCCGAGACCTGGGAGAACGGCAAGCCCGTCCGGGAGACCCTGGCCGCCGACCTGCCCCTGGCCGTCGACCACTTCCGTTACTTCGCCGGTGTCATCCGCGCCCAGGAGGGTGGTATCAGCCAGATCGACGAGGACACCGTCGCCTACCACTTCCACGAACCGCTCGGTGTCGTCGGGCAGATCATCCCGTGGAACTTCCCGCTGCTCATGGCCGCCTGGAAGCTGGCGCCCGCCCTGGCCGCCGGCAACTGCGTCGTGATCAAGCCGGCGGAGCAGACGCCCGCCAGCATCATGCTGGTCATCGAGCTGATCGCCGACCTGCTGCCGCCCGGCGTGGTGAACGTCGTCAACGGCTTCGGCGTCGAGGCCGGCAAGCCGCTGGCGTCCAGCCCCCGCATCGCCAAGATCGCCTTCACCGGTGAGACCACCACCGGACGGCTGATCATGCAGTACGCGTCGCAGAACATCATCCCGGTGACGCTGGAGCTGGGCGGCAAGAGCCCGAACATCTTCCTGCCCGACGTGATGGCCGCCGACGACGACTTCCTCGACAAGGCCGTCGAAGGCTTCGTGATGTTCGCGCTCAACCAGGGCGAGGTGTGCACCTGCCCGTCCCGCGCCCTGATCGCCTCCTCGATCTACGACGAGTTCATGGCCCGCTGCCTGGCCCGCACCGAAGCGATCGTCACCGGCAACCCGCTCGACCCCGCCACGATGATCGGCGCGCAGGCGTCCAACGACCAGTACGAGAAGATCCTGTCCTACATCGACATCGGCAAGCAGGAGGGCGCCGAGGTGTTGACCGGCGGCGGCCCCCGCACCGTGCCGGGCCTGGAGGGCGGCTACTACATCGAGCCGACCGTCTTCAAGGGCACCAACGACATGCGGATCTTCCAGGAGGAGATCTTCGGCCCGGTCGTCTCGGTCACCACGTTCGACTCCGTCGACGAGGCCCTGAAGATCGCCAACGAGACGCTGTACGGCCTCGGCGCCGGCGTCTGGACCCGCGACGGCACCACCGCCTACCGCATGGGCCGCGCCATCAAGGCCGGCCGCGTATGGACGAACTGCTACCACGCCTACCCGGCGCACGCCGCGTTCGGCGGGTACAAGCAGTCCGGCATCGGCCGCGAAACCCACCGCGCCATGCTCGACCACTACCAGCAGACCAAGAACCTGCTGGTCAGCTACTCGCCGAAGCGTCTGGGCTTCTTCTGATGGTGGAACGCGTCCGGCTCACCCCGGCCGCCGCGCTCGTCCTCGCCAAGCTCATCGACCGGCACGGCCCGGTGATGTTCCACCAGTCGGGCGGCTGCTGCGACGGCAGCTCCCCGATGTGCTACCCGCGTGACGAGTTCACGGTCGGCGCGTCCGACGTCCTCCTGGGCCACGTCGACCACGACACGCCGTTCTGGATGAGCGCGGCCCAGTACGAGTACTGGAAGCACACCCACCTGACCGTGGACGTGGTGCCCGGCAGGGGAAGCGGCTTCTCCTTGGAGGCCCCGGAGGGCGTCCGCTTCCTGATCCGCTCCCGCCTCTTCACCGACGAGGAGGCCAAAGCCCTGGAAGCCGAACCCCCACTCCCCACCGGCGCCACACTCGAGTAACCACCGAAGGCGGGCCCGACCTAGAAGGCCGGGCCCGCCCTATGCCGGAGAGACCCAACGACGCACCGCGTGATACTCCAGGATGATCAGCAACGTGGGCCTGATGTCGCCACTGCTGCCGGTGACGATGTCGTGATACCTCCAGGGTGATCAGCGACCTGCAAGCAGGCGCGCAAGCAACGCATCAGCGTGGATCAGTTGCGATACCTCCAGTGTGATCAGCGGACTGGACCGGCCCAGGCCCAGATCGGCCGCGATCTGCGGTTGCGATACCTCCAGTGTGATCAGCGGACGGGACGGCCGGAAGAGGACATCCGCACGAAGTTCTTCCGTTGCGATACCTCCAGGGTGATCAGCGGACGCGGGCCGGTATCGGCACCCGGTGGCGTGGGACATGGTTGCGATACCTCCAGGGTGATCAGCGGACACCGAATACGGTAGAGACGGCTTGGATGTAGATTACGTTGCGATACCTCCAGGGTGATCAGCGGACGAAAGCGGGGCTGTGATGATGATCGTTCGCCTCAGGTTGCGATACCTCCAGGGTGATCAGCGGACCACCAGTCGCCTGCGACGAAGGTCACAAGCTGCTGTTGCGATACCTCCAGGGTGATCAGCGGACCCGAGGGTAAAGTCGCAGGTCAGGGTGACGGAGAGCGCAGTCTGTGCGGCCGATTCTGCAGCAGTCCGACGGTTGTGCAAGCGCGCAGGTCAGAGCGGTACGGGGACAGGGCGCTCCAGCGAAGCGATGCCCGGGCCACGCGGTGAGGGACCCATTAAGCGAGCCCTGTCTGGTGTGCCGTCCATGCGCCCTGTATTAGCTGCAGCCGTAATGTTCCCTCCAAGCAAATCACCCTCCTCTGTGTGGCACACTGCGGCGTCACTGCGGGCACGTTGGCATACCTCCAGGGTGATCAGCGACTCCATGAACCCTCACACAAGAAGGGGCGCCGCCCAGAAGTTGCGATACTTCCAGGGTGATCAGCGACCCCCGTCGAGCCCGGCCGGTGCGCCGCCCTCGCCCACCCGTTGCAATACCTCCAGGGTGATCAGCGACAGGACGCGGTCGAGCGCGCCCGGGGGTGGACACCTCAGATGTTGCAATACCTCCAGGGTGATCAGTGACCACAAGGGGAGAATCTCTGAGTTTCTCGCCACAAGGTTGCAATACCTCCAGGGTGATCAGCGACCCGGCGCGCGCGGACGTTCTGGCCGGGATCGTTAGCGGTTGCAATACCTCCAGGGTGATCAGCGACCCGAGGCGTACCAGCTGTACCGGCTCGGCCGGGACTGTTGCAATACCTCCAGGGTGATCAGCGACCGTGTACGTCGGCGCCTTGCTCGCGCCGAGCAGCACACGTTGCAATACCTCCAGGGTGATCAGCGACCCTTGTACTCACGCAGAGCGTTCGCCACGGCCAAATCAGTTGCAATACCTCCAGGGTGATCAGCGACCCCGTTCAGGCCGCTGTCTATGCACGGCTGACGGGGTTGCAATACCTCCAGGGTGATCAGCGACCTCGGCGGACTATCCGGTGGACGTGATGGTGGGTGGGTTGCAATACCTCCAGGGTGATCAGCGACCCAGCCGGGACGGGTCCATAGCCGTAGCGTCCGCTGAAGTTGCAATACCTCCAGGGTGATCAGCGACCCTGTAAGAAGTCGCTGGCCACGATCAAGTTGCCCTCGTTGCAATACCTCCAGGGTGATCAGCGACCCTGTGGGGGATGGGCGGCGTGATCATCCACCACTGGTTGCAATACCTCCAGGGTGATCAGCGACCGTGTGGATCCACCAGCGGGACGGGGCGGACGGTTCACAGTTGCAATACCTCCAGGGTGATCAGCGACCCCAGCAGCGCGGCCGCCACCTGACGCGGCGCGTCCACGTTGCAATACCTCCAGGGTGATCAGCGACCCAGCAGAGTCGTCAACGTCTCGTGCGCCGGACGGGCCAGGTTGCAATACCTCCAGGGTGATCAGCGACCAGGACTTCGTTCGGCGAAACCGGCGCGAGCTGGCCTTGTTGCAATACCTCCAGGGTGATCAGCGACAGGCGGAGCGGGAGGCGCGCAGCGCTGGCCTCCCGTACGGGTTGCAATACCTCCAGGGTGATCAGCGACCCGAGGGTAAAGTCGCAGGTCAGAGCGACAGACAGCGCGGTCTGTGCGGTCGATTTTGCAGCAGTCCGGCGGTTGTGCAAGTGCGCAGGTCAGCGCGGTGCGAGTTCCCAGCCGAGAGGCTCCGTCCAGGCCAGTCGGCTGACCCGTGCGACGCATCGCTCTGGCTGTATCACTGAAGCGGCCGTGTCGCAGCGGACGGCGACCTTCAAGGCAAGTAGGCGCGTGGGAGAGAACCCTGGGGATTCGGGTCTGCATCACAGGACTGGACTGGTGTTACCTAGGTCTTGTCCTATGGTTTGGGTTTCTATGTGGTGCGGGGATCGCGTCCGGTAGATCAGGACGCTGTCGTAGCTCGGGTCGATGTGTTGTTTCAGCTCTTCTGTGAAGGTGCGGTGTTGGGCCGCGGATAGTTCTCCTTGGAAGACGCTGCGTTGGACCCAGTGCAGGTAGCGGCGGCAGGTCCGGAGGACCTGCGGGTTGCGTTCGGCGAGGGTGTCGTAGACGACTATGACGAACATCCTGGTTCACCACCATGGACGGAAGGCTTTGTAGGGCTTTCCTTCTAGACATAGGCGCACGATCTTCAGGGTCTCCAAGTGGATAAGTTCTTCGTAGGAGACTTTGCGTTTGAGAGATCTGTGGTGGACGGTGGTGGCGAGCTCGGCGCGGATGAGTTCGGCGACCTTCTTGCGGCCGGCGCGGCTGAGGGACGCCTGGTTGACGTCGCTTTCGAAGTCCGACGGGCGTAGGGCCTTCTGGGCGGCGGCACGGCGGAGGAGCCTTTCCGCGAACAGGGGTTTGAAGGGCTCGGCCAGGTCGAGGGCGAGAGTGTTGCGGCGCCGGTCGGTATCGGCGTGGAGGAAGCCCAGCGCGGGGTGGAGCGGTGTGCAGCGCAGGGCGGTGAGCACGCGGGCGTAGACGATCGAGTTGAGGTAGCTGATGAAGGCGTTCCCGGCGTTGGTGGGCGGTCGGCGGGTGCGCCCCTCAATGCGCAGCCATGCGGGGAGCAGAGTGTCGAGTACGGCCCAGGCGGTGCGCCGGAAGTTGCCTTCCGCCCCCATGAGTTCGTCGGGCGTTCGGCACTGGGACAGCTGCTCGTTCAGGCGGACCAGCGCGGTGTCGAGGAGATCGGTGTTCAGAGACCAGGCGATGTTGGCGGCAGTTGCGGCGATCAGGTCCCGGCCGACGGTGAGCCGGGTCTGCTCGTCGGCGGTGAGGGCGACCTGGCGGCGCAACACCTGGGCGGAGCTCATGTCCTCGGCCGGAGTGACGGCCCCGGCGTAGTTGCCGTAGTGGTCGAGCAGGTGGACGATCACGCCGTGCCGCGCGAGCAGGGAGACGGCCGAAGTGTTGATGTCGACATGATCGAAGGCGACCAGGTCGCGGATGTCGGTGATGGGGATCCGGATCGGGGTGTTGTCGGGCCGTTCGATGCGGATGCTGTTGTCTTCCCGGCGGATCCGGCAAGGTTCGGTGAGCCAATAGGTGCGGCCGGCGGCGGTCATGTCTCTGCCCAGCAGTAGTCGAGGTAGGAGCAGCCCCGGCAGCGTGAGCGAGGCAGCCGCGCGGGTGCTTCGGATTGTGCGATGACGTCTTGTGCTTGTCGCTCGGTGGCTTCTGCTCGTGCGCGGGCGCCGGCGTCCCACGGCACGTCGACCTTTCGGCGGATCACCGGGTAGTGGATGACGCCGCCTTGGACGTTCACGCCGCAGCGGTCCAGCAGGAGGCAGTAGTGCCGGACCTGGGCCGCATGTTGGTCCGACGGCTGACGCGACGATTTCGTCTCGTGGACGACGGCGCCGGTGGTCACCCAGTCGATCTTCGCTTCGCCGAGGTCGATGTCGCGGCGGCGCGTGTAGGTGGTGTCGTCGACGGCCTCGCCGTAGGCGACGGCCGCGCTGCGGTGCTCGGGACGGTAGCCGCGCGCGTACAACCACAGTTGGCGGGGGCAGTGCACCAGGTATTTGATGTGCACTCCTCCGATGTCGGGTCGGTTCACAACACTGTTTCCACAGGGACGGGGCTGCTGTTTGCCGTGCTGAGGTCCAAGCCGGTTTCGGTGCTGTAAGGGGCGTCGATGAGCCACAGCGGCGGGTGGCGTGCCCTGCGTGCATGGTCGCGGTCGAGGCGTGCGCGTCCGTCCTTGGCGAGACGGTGAAGCTGCGCGTACGAGACGGGGATGAGCAGGCCTGTCGCGAGAAGCGGATCCCCGTCCGAGCCGTTCAAGGTGTCGAAGTACTCCTCCGCGTCGCGTTCCAGGAGCACTTCGACCGTGTCGAACGCCTCAGTCAGTCCGGCGGCGTGTTCAGTGCGGTCATGGAACGGGTCGGTGAACGTCAGGAAGGAGTCGAAGAACTCGTCACGGTGGCGTGTGGCCTGCCGCGTCCACTCACGTCCCCAGTCGGTGTCGTAGGCGTGCCGGAGCCAGGTGTCGATGGTTTGCTCGGAGATCACCGGCTCGGGCGTGCGACGCAGTGCCGACAGGGCGGCGTGCAGCGCGTCCTCCTTGTAGGGGCGGGCGGTTTCGGGGAGGTGGACGCGGAACTCCACGGGGCCGTCGGGATGGCGGCCGCGCCGGTTGACGCGCCCCGCGCGCTGGGCGAGGGCTTCGATCGGGGCCAGTTCGGAGGCTCCGCGGTCGAAGTCCAGGCACAGGGAGACTTCGAGGACCTGCGTGGCGACGACCAGGCCGCCGCCTCGGTGTCCGGGCTCGCCGACCGATCGTTCAGGGTGACGCCGCAGAATCCGCCGTTCGATCTCGGCCCGGTCTTTGGCTCGGAAGCGGGAGTGCAGCAGGATCGCGGCGTCGGGGTCGTCGGGGCATGCGTGGTGCGCGGCCGGCGCCAGCTCCGCGTAGACGCGTTGGGCGGTGGCCACGGTGTTGGCGACGGCCAGCACGCTGTGCCCCTCGGCGAGCCAGGCGCGGAGGCGGGCCAGGCTGTCGGGCGCGTCGATCGGCTGGTCGTCCAGCACGAGTCGGTGCCGATCGGGTGCTGTGCCCGGGGGCGCTCGGTGGACGGTCACGTCCGCCAGCGTGTCCCTGATCAGTTCGATCATGGGTGGTGCGAGCGTGGCGGACAGGACGGCGACACGGCTGCCCAAATCCCGCCAGAGACGCATCGCCGCGCACAGCCGTCCGAAGGTCGCCGGGTCGTACGCGTGAAGTTCGTCCAAGGCGATGACGGCGTTGGCCTGTTCCAGGAGGAGGCTGGAATGGCTCGGCCCGGCGATCGCGGCGCGCAGCAGCTGGTGCGGGGTGGCGACGCGGACGCGCTGGGCGAACAGGCGCATGGCGTTGGCCTGGTCCCTGGCCTTCCGCGCCTCGGCTGGGCCCGGCGGGCAGTCGTCGGCGGTGGCCCGGGTGAGCAGGGTGCGGGCCGCGGTGGCGTGCAGGACGCCGATGTCGGGTTCGGCTGCCCCCGGCGGGGCCTGCAGGTCGCGGATGAACCGGTCGCGAGCGGCGTCGATCGAGGCGCGGTACGGCAGCACCCAGACCAGGCGCGGCCGTCCCGGCATGTCGTCGAGCTGCCGGGACGCCCACGCCAGCCCGGCCTCGGTCTTGCCGCTGCCGGTCGGCGCGCACAGGATCAGGTTTCCGACGGTGTCGGCTGTGGCCTGCTGGTGCGGGTACGGCGTGACCAACGTGCGGATGAAGTCGCGCGGCAGCGGCATGTGCTCCTGCAGCGGCACCTGGGCCGAGCCGGAACGATCGGCGAGCGTGACGGCGCCCTGCAGCAGGACGGCGACCAGCCCGTCTTCCGGCGGTACCGGCGACGACCAGTCGGCCTGAACGCGTTCGAAGGCGTCCCGCGCCAGCTCCCACAGTCGCCTTGTCTCGGAAGGCAGGGCGGTGACTCCGAGCTGCTCGGCCAACCACCGCAGCAGGGCGGTGTGCCGCGCCGCCGGCACCTGGACGCGGGGACGCCCTGGTCCCGCGTCAGGGTCGAAGCCGAACTTCTTCTTCCAGGCGGCCTCGGGCGGATACATCTCCCGGAGGTCGCGGCGGCTGGAGGACGTCAGGGGCAGATGGTGGAACGCCACCCCGGCCGTGATCATCTTGCGGTCGTCCGGCGGGAGGTGCCGGGTCAGCAGGTCCACGTAGGCGAGCGACAGCACCTCATGGCGTTCTCCCCACGGCTCGCCACCTGGGCGGAGCTGCCGTTGGAAGCCTTCGGCGACCTTCCCGGCGTCATGCAGGAGCGCCGCAGTCTCCACCTGCCTCCAGAACCCGGGGCGTGCGGCGAGGACGCCGGGTGAGGCGATGCGGCCGGCGACCGCCCGGGCGGCGTCGCGGACGGTCTCGCTGTGCTCGGTGAGCAGTTCGGGCCGCCCCAACTTGGATGCGCCCTTCGACTTGCCCAGCACTTGCGTCAGCTCCGCCTCGTCGAGGCGGCTTTGTTCCTGGCCGGACTGGTGCGGCTCACGGCCGACGTCTGGAGGCTCGTCGTCCCCTTCGGGCTCGAGCGTGTCCGCCGGGTCGACGGAGGAAGGCGCCAGCAGCCAGACCGCCTGGTCACCGTCGCGGTAGGCGCCCGTGACGGGTCGACTGTGTTCCGGTGGCTCCGCGCACCACAGGAAGTCGGCGAATCCTGTGCGCAAGCGGTCGCTGCTGACGTGGTCGGCGAGCCGCAGCAGGGTGCCCTGAGGGGCGTCGTGTCCGCCTACGGGAGCCAGCGCATGTCCGATGTGGGCGTCCTCGGCCGGGTGGAGCGTGACGTTGGTGACCGAGCGGACGTGGACCAGGTCCTGTGAACGTCCCAGCCGCAGCCCCCAGACGGGACGTCTCAGGGCGGCCGCGATCCGAGCCCCGTCCGGCAGTGGAATCCACAAGGTGACATGTACTCCGGTGAGGAAGGGCCGTTCGCGGACGGTCGTACTGCCCTTGCGTTTGCCGCCCCGACCTCCGATCGGAGGGTCGCCTCCGTCCGCCCAGACCAGGTGGTACGTCTCGACGTCGGTGCCGCGTCCGGTCGCGTGCGCGGACATGCCGAGGACCACCGATTCGGTGGGTCGTCCCGTGGCCGCCGCAAGCATGCCTCGCACCGTTGACGGCGGTGGGACCGGCAGGCACCGCGACACACCCGGGAACATGGGGTCGCGGAAGGACGCGACGGGTGCGTACAACTCGATCCTCACCGCGTCGATAGGGATGCGTTCGTCGTGAGTCATTCGAGTCCCGGGGCCAGGTCCGGCTTCTTCGGTGGCATGCCTGCTCGTCACCGTTCCGGGTCGTCGAACCAGGCGTCGTGGCGCCCGCTGCGGATCTCCTCGGCCAGTTCCCTCAGCATTGGGCGCGGATGGTCGACGACGACCTGCCCAGAGTCGGCGAGGTCGCCGAGATCGGCCTCGAACTGCTTGCGCATGATCTGGCGGTAGCCGGGACGCCAGCCGATCCGCACCGGCGTCTCCCACTCGCCGTCCCAGGCCCGCAGCTCCTCACGCAGGACGTCCGCGCGGACCTCCAGACCGGTGCCGTCTTCGGCGCCGTCCACGACGAACCCCAGCGGGTTGACGCCGCCGGCCATCGCGACCAGCGCGACCAGCACGGGCGTCCGGTCACCGTAATGGATCGCCTTCTTGGCGCCGCCCGTCAGGTCGGCCAGCGCCTCCAACAGCACCGCGACGCGCTCCCTGCGGATCTCCAACGGCAGCCGGACCGCCTGCTGCCCCCGGAACTCGACCGGCGTGGCCCCGACCTGCATCGCCGCGGCGGCCTGGAGCGCCTGTTGCTCGCTCAGGTAGTTGGCGCGGCCGGCGCCGTTCGCCACCGGCAGGGTGAACGTGCCGACGCGCGGGAGGTCCAGCAGGAACGGCGCGGCGAGGTCGGCGCTGTAGAACTCGTGAGAGTGCAGCACCGGCTCGTCGACACCGCGGGCCATGACACCGAAGTCGGTGGTGGGCTGGACGGGCTCCACCGCCATGAACGTGCCGACCATGAACGGCGAGTCGCGCAAGGTGGTGCCCTTGTCCGTCTTCGCACCGGCCTTCATGTAGCCGAACAGGTCGTCGTCCACGTAGGTGATCGGGTCGGCCGCCGTGTGCGCCTTCTGCGCCTTGCCCTGCGCCTTCCCGACCCGTTCGGTCGGCGACGGTGTCACGCCGGACGCAGCCATGGTGTCACGTAGCCACCGCCGGAACGCCTGGGCTGACACGTACGGGTACCACTCCCCGCGCACGCGCGCCTTCTTCACGGGAGCGGTGGTCGACTCGCCCTTGCCGTTGTTGGGCGCTCCGGCGGTGACCGCCAGAACGATCTTTCCCGCGAGGTAGCTCATCAGGCGTATGCCTCCTCGTAGTCGTCGCTGTCGCTTTGCTCCTGCTCGTCGTCCTGCTGATCGCCGGGCTCGCCGATCGGCACGTCGCGGACGATCAGCTCGGCCATGACGTCGAAGTAGAGCTGGCCGCGCGTCCGCCACCCCTGGGGGCCTTCGGCGAAGAGCAGCGGGAACAGCTCGTTGATCGGTTCCTGCGGCCGACCGTCCAATGCCAGCCGCGAACTGGCCTCCTTGAGCAGCCGGTACAGGTCGTAGGACCTGTCGACCGCGTGCCGGAACTCGTTGAACCGGCCACGGGTGGACTCCTTGGCGATCCAGTCCGCCAGCAGAGTCGCGACCGGCTTGAGCCGACCGGCGTCCATGTCGCACATCACCTCCAGATACAGCCGGCACAGGGCACGCCAGGCCAGCAACGTGCGCCGCGGGATCTTGTCGGGATCGCGGGCCAGCTCGACCAGCCGCTGCGGCAGTCGCTCGCCGTCTTCGTTTTCGCGATCGAACAGCAGCCGCGCCGCCGCGGTGGCTCCGTCCACGGCTTTCGCTCTGCCGCGCTGCGCACGCCCCAACGCGGATTGCAGCTTCGTCCACCCGTGATCGCACTGCGGATCGGCCCGCATGGCGCGCAGAAAACGCACCACGCCCAGCCGCGTGCTCGCCACCCGCAGCCAGGGGTCCTGGTTGTCGTTCTTGAACGTCCACAGTGTGGCCGCGCCACCGACGTCCCCGGCATGCTCGCGCAGCGCCTCCAGCGCCACCGCCTCGGGGCCGGCATCGGCGGGCAGGCCCTCGAAGCCCAGCTGGCGGATGCGGTCCGCACGCCGCAGGTTCGTGGCCGCATACCGGCGTTCGATGTTCTCGTCGTCGCAGGTCAGTACGGTGGCCGAGCCTTGGGTGACCCACGCCCCGTACGGCAGCGCCCACAACGCCACCCGGCAGCCGCGACAGACCGGCCATCCGGCCGTGCCCGGCGGCAGGACGTTGAGCGCCCGCGCCGATTCGAACAGCGGCAGTTCCGACTTGGACCACAACGTGCCGCACGGCGACTCACAGAACGTGCAGGGCAACGGCCGCGCGCCCGGCTCGTCCGCGTCGAACAGGGCTTTGACCTGCGGCAGCAGGACAGCGCGGTCACGGGACCGAGTGGCATGGGTCGGTTTGGAGTTGGGGTACAGCGCGAACAGCACCTTCCACCAGTCGTAGGCGGCGCTGGTGTTGTCCGCGGTGGCGGCGGTGACGACGTCGTCGACGACGCGTCCGGCCACGGCATCGAGGTCAGCAGGGGTGACGGCCTCGGGCCGTTCCCGCCCGGCCATCAACGTCACCGTCCAGACCCCGCAGTGCTGCACCGGGTGCCCGGACAGCCTCAGCTCTTCTCGCGGTGCGACCAGCGTCATCGGATCCACCCGAAGCCCTGGATGGAGCACACCCCGAGGCCCCAGTCGTAGAGGGCGTCCAACAGCGCCGGCGCGGCCGCGATGCGCATCTTGACGGTCGCCCCGACCCGCTTCTCCTTCTGCACGTTGAACAGCCGCCGTGGCCCGGCGTCCAGCACCTCCGCCTGCACGTCCGACGGCAGCCCGAGCATGTCGGCCTTGTGCCGGATGTTGTGCACGATGCGCTCGACGAAGTGCGGCTCGTCCGGCATCAGGTACCGTCCCTCATGCCTGACGAGGACAGGAGACACCGAGGAGAAAACGGCCTCCCCTGAGGAGTGGTCGGGGGTCTTCACCATCCGCACCCCCTTGATCGACAACGTCACGCCGCCCCACCGCAGCTTCTCGACGCCCGCGAGCGCCGCAAGCAGGCAACCGGCGATTCTCGGGATCGGCGACCCCAGCCACACCTCCCCTTCTGAGGAAGTGGTGTAAAGGCCCTTACGCGGCTTGGTCTTGCGGAAAAGCGGCGGCGATATCGCCACGGGGCGGAGGGGATGTCCCTGCCACCCGCTGTCGTGCAACATCGTGGCCAACTCGGGATCTTGAGAACGCAACAAGTGGTACACAACACCCCGAGCCGGACCATGAACGTCGTCCCAGTCCAAAACGTCCTTGTCCGCCGCCACGTCCACCCGGAACCGCACCGCGTCTTCCTCCCATCTCCACGGATTCACGGGCACCTGAGACAGAGGTAGCAGCCGCCGCCGACAGGACCTGGCACCATCTCGACGCCCCCAGCCCCAATGGCCACCGCTGGCCATCTCACCCGAATGCACCACCAGGTCCCCCAGTCCCTGCTAAGGCGCGCTCTTTCCACTCTCACCTACAACAGATGGACGAACCGCCTCGACCACCGACTACCAGCAACACAACCCCCAAGATCATCAAGGCAGTTGATCAACGTCTCGGCGGGAGTTCGACTATCAGCACCTGAGAAACAGCTGCCAGGACTACAAGCGGTCAGATCGGAAGAAATTGCACAAAAGTCCTTAAGGTAAGCGCGTCCTTGCAGACTGCAGAGAAAGGCATCCCAAGCCCAGGAGACCCGGCGCAGACGTGGCCTCAAGACTGACCCCTTCTAGACCCGCTGCAGACGTTACGGCGAGGCTGTCCCCCCTGCTGCAATGCCCGCAGGGTGATCAGCAGACCGAGCGGCGTACCCGTCGCGTTGTCCGCCGGGAACTAGTTGCGATCCCACAGATGATCAGTGCCCCCTGGCTCCAGGACGCCCGGGACTCTGGGCGGACCGACGCGTTGGATACCTCCAGGGTGATCAGCGGACCAGGCGCGTCTCGCCCGTGAGGCGCGCGCGAAGGCGCTGCGATACCCCTGGGGTGATCAGCGGACCCGCACGGGAGCGGTGAACTCAGCCAGCGCCAACACCGCAGGTTGCGATACCTCCAGGGTGATCAGCGGACTAGAAAGCGCCGTCCGCAGAGCAACCACCGTGTGTTGCGATACCTCCAGGGTGATCAGCGGACGAGCCTTCGCACGCGGGAGCCCGTTAGACCTCCAGCCATGTTGCGATACCTCCAGGGTGATCAGCGGACTCGAGCCGCCGGGAAACAAGCCGCGCGGCCGTCGCGGGTTGCGATACCTCCAGGGTGATCAGCGGACGGCCCTGACCTGAAAGCGTCCGGACGGGTCCCGTCGGAGTTGCGATACCTCCAGGGTGATCAGCTGACTGCACCACTCCAGGCTGTTCTTACAGGCGCCGCCAGCGTTGCGATACCTCCAGGGTGATCAGCGGACACCGGGTCGGACTGGGCACGGTCGTCGGCCTGCCGTTGCGATACCTCCAGGGTGATCAGCGGACTCGAGCCGCCGGGAAACAAGCCGCGCGGCCGTCGCGGGTTGCGATACCTCCAGGGTGATCAGCGGACCAGGTAGTGATGGCACGCACGGCGCAACCGGGGTGGGCGTTGCGATACCTCCAGGGTGATCAGCGGACGGCTGGGGACAGAAGTCGGACCCCTCCCCGCGTCTCCGTTGCGATACCTCCAGGGTGATCAGCGGACTACTTCCCGACCGCTTGCTTCACCTGCGGGATCGGGAGGTTGCGATACCTCCAGGGTGATCAGCGGACTTGATGATCTCCTGGATGCGCTCCCGGGCGCGCGGTTGCGATACCTCCAGGGTGATCAGCGGACGTGATGAGCCTCATTGACCGAGGGTTCCGCTTCTACTTGTTGCGATACCTCCAGGGTGATCAGCGGACGTTGACCACCAGCGCCGCGATTTCCTTGAGCTTCGGAGGTTGCGATACCTCCAGGGTGATCAGCGGACTGGCGTGTGACCACGGGGGACCCGCTGGTTGCGTCGGGTTGCGATACCTCCAGGGTGATCAGCGGACCCGATTTTGTCCGTTTTGACGCGCTGGGCGGGGGTGAGTGTTGCGATACCTCCAGGGTGATCAGCGGACCAGGGCATGGTTGACGCCATGCTGGTTTACAAGGGCGTGTTGCGATACCTCCAGGGTGATCAGCGGACGTGACGGTGGTTGACCGGACGCGGTGGGTGCGCACGCGTTGCGATACCTCCAGGGTGATCAGCGGACACGTAAACCCGGGGGCGTAAACAGCCCTGTCTACTACTTGCGTTGCGATACCTCCAGGGTGATCAGCGGACGCCCAGGCCATCCCCGTCACGAAGGAAACGCAGATGTTGCGATACCTCCAGGGTGATCAGCGGACCCGAGGGTAAAGTCGCAGGTCACAGCGGCAGCTCGGGCGCCGCGGACGACAGTTTTTGCAGCAGTCCGGCGGTTGTGCAAGTGCGCAGGTCAGACGGGTAACGGATGCGGTCGGCGGAGGCTTCGACACGACTGCTCCCGCATCATGACGTCTCGGCGAGTTGGATGGTCCAATCAAGGCCTGCCTTGGCGACTTCACGGGCTAGCTGGTTGATCAGGTCATGAGCCTTCTCCGGAGTGAGGTGCAGGGAGCGGGCAGCCGTCTGCACCGGGACGGTGGGGTGGGCTCTGTCGGCTTCGCATATGGATTTGATGATGGCGCGATAGGCGGCCCCGGTGGTCGGATCTGCGAGTATCTTGCGCAAGCGACTGCGGGAAACCTCTCTATCGCCGGCTTGCTCTAGAAGGGTCTGCGGGTCTATGGCTTGGTCAACAGTCGGCCCAAGAGTGAGATCGTCGATGTTGGCGTGGTAGAAGGCCGGGTTCGTCTTCCGTAGGGCGATGAGGGCGTCGCGCAGGCGCCAGGTCGCCTCTGCACGGGAGAGATCGTGCCGCTGGCGCAGGTCGTCGGGAACCTCGAACAGGGTTGTGGTCCCGCGGCGGACGGCGAAAACGGCGTAGATGAGCATGTCGAGCATGACGGGGTCGCTGCGGAGCGGGGCGGCCCACGCGGCTTGACGCAGGTCCCGGTCAGGGTGGGCGGCGGCGCCGCGCTGAACAGCGTCCGCGCGTCTGGTGCGCTCCTCCAGGTAACGGACCGGGTAGTGGACCAGTTGGGCGCGAGCCGCCCGCAACCAGGGATGCTCTCGTTTGCTGGGACGACGACGTAGAGCCGGAGCCAAGGCGGCGGTGTCCTCGTACTGAGCCTGCGGTGACGTGACGTGGGTGCGCAGCAGGACCAGTTCACGGACGGGTTCGCCGGAACGCGTCGTGGGGATGGGGCCCTTGAGTGCGGAACGAAGCCGTTGGAAGGCGGACAGTCGGAGGTCGTCGAATGTCGCCTCGCAGTCGTCGCACCAGCGTTGCCCCATGGGGGCGTAGCAGGGGCGGCCGGCGTGTCGGGCACGGTGCAGGGGTCCGCGGGCAACGTCGCGAAGCGCTGGCGAAGTGAGGATGTCGAAGGCGTCGAAGGCGACCGCGTCGTCGCGGTCGGCGAGATGAGCGAGTGGCCGCAACTATCCCTCCTGAGGGCATGAGCGACTAGGCCGTGCCCCGGGTGCGGCACCCGGTGACCGGCCTCCTCAGGAGGTGCGGAGACTCCGCGATCGCTCTTCGGCCGTAGCCGTCGAACGGTTAGTCAGTATCAGGTCAGTGCAAGGAAGTGGTCAAGGAAGGCTTGCGGCGAGTCGGTGGAGTTCGGCCCATACACGTTCGTACTGGAGGAAGAGGGCGTCATCCTTGCCGGTGTGATCGTTGCCGCCTAGGTCTGCGATGGCGCGAGCGAGCAGCTGGGCGATGTGGTGTTTGGTGGGTGGCAGGACGGCGGCATCACGGCGCTGCCTCAGCTTGTCCAGCAGGTGGGCGTAGGGCGACGCGTTGCGCAGGCGTTCCAGTTCCCGGAGTGCGGGCGACGTGGCCTTGATGTGCTGCCACGTCTGCCAGTCGAACAGCGACGGGCGTAGGGACTCTATGGCCAGGTGGCACGCAGGCCAGGGCTCCGCCGACAGAACGCGGGTCACCAGGTACAGGCGCTGCCGGGCGAGGGTCCGGCGTGCGGCTAGGTCGACGGCCGGATCTGGGTCACCGTATAGGTGACGGTGCAGCCGGGCGGTGGCTTCACGCACTGAGTCCACACGTGGGGAGCCTTGCTCAAGAAGGCGCAAGGCCGTGAGGACGTCCAAGCGTTGGAGCGCACCTTTGGCAAGGCGGGCCACGAGTGGGTCTGCTCCTAGGCGGCGTAGGACTCGCCCACCCTTGCGCAGGATCGGTTGGACGCCTCGGTCGCGGCTGAGTTCTCCAACACGCAGGATGCATGCAGCCGTCAAGGACCATTCGACGCCGGCGGCGATCATTCCATGACCGATGACCGGCTTGCCGGGATTGATGATGAGGATCACCTCGTCGACGTCGCGCAGACTGCCGGAGCCGGAGCGGCCGGTCGGCGGGCCCGCGGCTTCCAATGCGGTCCGGATGCGTGCGCGTACTTCGTCTACATCTCCCGGGCCGGTTGGGAGGGGTGACACGACTTCGGCTTCACCGTCAACCTCGGAGAGGAAGGAGCGGGCCCACGTCGCCAGTGTGCGGGCGCGATCGGCGGACTCGGAGCTGGCAAGCAGGCGGAGCCGGACGCGCCCGCGCCGCGGAAGGCCATCTCGGCAGGCGGACGCCCATGAGATCACCTTGCGCAGCGCCTCCATGTCTTGGCGGTCGAAGTCGCGGTCGTCTCTCGGAAGGCCGACCCCCATCAGGACGAGCACGTCGCCGCTGCCCAGAACCGGCCAGGCCGTCCTGTTCCGACTGCTGACCAGGCGTGGAACGAGGTCTCCGCGCTCCCATGCCTCCGCTTGCTCAATGACCGTGGCGGGGAGCGGCCCCGAGAAGCGTGCGTTGTGAGTGGCCGCCGCCGCATAGAACTGTTCCAGGTCGGTATCTCGCAGCATCGCCGCGCATTGGCCGGTGACGGTGCGCGGCAAGCGTTGACGGGCTCGGCGGATCAGCGTGGCAGTGCCGCGTTCGACGTCCCTGCGCGTCAAGCGTGCCACCAGGTCGGTGATGGCCTCACGGGTCTGACGCGGCAGCTTCTCTCGTTCGCGTTCGAGACGCCTGGACAGTTGCTCGCCGAACCAAGCTCGCAGAAGGGACTGGTCGATGACCTCTCCCCGCGCGGCGCGCTCGAAGAAAGCCGCCTGGACTGTCGGCCAGAGTTCAGCGAGCTTCGCGAGTTGACCCGACGTGAGGCCAGCCACTCCACAGGTCTGGGCCGCTTGAACGGCTGGGCCGGTGTCGGCCCGTTGCCGCGCGGCCAGCAGACGCCAGATTTCGGCTCCGTCGGGGTCCAGTTCAGCGAGTTCGTCCCAGAAGCGGTGTCGCAGCAACCAGTCGTACAGCCGATCTCTGGGGTCGATCAGGTCGGTGAGCCGGTAAGCGGAGGCTACGTCGTCGACGGGCACCAGGGTCGCGGGCACGTCCGCTTCGAGAGCGGCCATGAGGGCTCCGACCCCGAGGGCGAAGGAGCCCGCCCCGAACGTCAGCAGACATTCGGCAGGCTTCATGTCTGCGAGGACCGCCCTACACGGACCTACAGAATGGCGGATCGTCGGCTCTGCGATTTCCGCGACGCGAACATGTACGGGGCTGGACTGACGGCCGAACGCGCTGGGCAGATGGCACAGCGCGCGGCGCAGGTCATGCGCATGGGCGGCGTACGGCTTCACACCGGGCCGGTGGGAGTTCACCGTGCCGAGCAATACAACCGCGTCGACATCGAGCCCAGCGGCGGCCAGGCCGTCGAATACCTTCCGCAGTGGGCGATCACCACGGCGGGCAGCGTCCAACCCCTCGATGAAGTCCGCTGGTACCTCGAGGGAGGACTTCTGCGAGAAGATCAGATCACCACTGCCGACAGGGTGAAACAACACCGTCTTGACCGGAGCAGCCTCTGCCCCCTGCGCCGCGTCGGCCGTCCCAGGCTCGCACTTATGAACGGTCAGCAACACCAACCCCGAACGCCCACGACTCCCCACCCATTGTGGCCCTCTGGGCCGACTGAAGGGCGGTGATGGGCACCTTGGTTCTCGGACCCGTTCGACACGCGACGGCAGCGCCAACACCAGAGCGAGGGGGCGGCACGTACGGCCTGTCAGCGTCGAGGGCGACCGCGGGCGGTGGTGATAGCTCCAGGTGATCAGCAGACATGGGCTCACTCCCGGAGTGGCCCGTCACAAGATGCAAGGCCCATGTCCGAACGTGATGTGCTCATTCCCGTCGGGAAAACGCTCACGTAGACCAGTGACACAAGCTGGCCGAGAAACCCTTCGGAAGATCGCGGGAGAAGGTTTGGGGCCGGCCCACGGCCGCCTTCCCTCTGCGAGCTCGCCCCCGGCCACGAGGGGCCTCACAGCTGATCGACACGGTGGTCTGAGCTGCGGATCGGGCCGCTGCTGAGGGACGCCGCGGACTGTGGAAGTCCGGGCCGTTGGTGACGGCACCACGGAAGTGGACCGCGCCGCCCTGGAGGAGTCGTACACACACGTCCTGTGCGGGGCCGGTGAGGCGACCGAGGGCTGTTGCTGACCGGAGGCGCGGCTGACGGAGGCAAGGAGGCATGGCTGATGCCGGCATGGGGCATGGTTGCGGCCGGGAGACGACTCCTAACGCCGAGAATCCTGGTTCCAGGACGCCATGGCGGGATTCTCTGTCATACGTCTGGTCGCGGTGCCCCGGTCAGGTTATGGCGGACCGGGGCACCGCATGCCGATGTGATTTGCGCAAGAACCTTCATGATCACGGTGCACGCCTGCTGATCCTTGCGGCAGTGAGCCCACCGGGATACTCGGCGAGTCACTGCTTGACGTCGGGTCCCACGGATGCCTCGAAGCTGCGCGAGGTGGCGGACGTGAGTGGTGCGAGGGCGGCGGTCACGGACCGGCGGCCGTTGCGATACCTCCAGGGTGATCAGCGGACCTCGTCGCCGGGTCCCGCACCTGGCGGGACCAGTTGCGATACCTCCAGGGTGATCAGCGGACGCCACGAGATGTGGCCATGCCCCACCATCAGCGCGCTGTTGCGATACCTCCAGAGTGATCAGCGGACCTTCGCCGGGCGGAAGGTCGCGCACCGGCCGGGGCGGTTGCGATACCTCCAGGGTGATCAGCGGACCCGAGATCGTCGACGACGACGCCCCGACCACCGGCACCAGTTGCGATACCTCCAGGGTGATCAGCGGACGGGCTGGCAGTCTTGAGCGCACTATCGCTGCGCTGGAGTTGCGATACCTCCAGGGTGATCAGCGGACGGGCTGGCAGTCTTGAGCGCACTATCGCTGCGCTGGAGTTGCGATACCTCCAGGGTGATCAGCGGACAAGCTCCGCCGCCGTGACGGCAGTGCAGGCCTTGCGTTGCGATACCTCCAGGGTGATCAGCGGACACGTCGCCATCGGCCACGCCCGCCGGCTTGTTGATGTTGCGATACCTCCAGGGTGATCAGCGGACTCGAGGCCAGCGGCGGCCTCAACAGCGACCCGCTCACGTTGCGATACCTCCAGGGTGATCAGCGGACCCGAGGACAAAGAGGCCGGGAGGTTCCTGGTCGCCTTGTTGCGATACCTCCAGGGTGATCAGCGGACAGGCGCTGTACCGCACCGCGGGCGGCCGGTACGTCATGTTGCGATACCTCCAGGGTGATCAGCGGACAGGGGCGCCGCGAGTGGGACGGTCACAACATGGTGTTGCGATACCTCCAGGGTGATCAGCGGACCGGCACCCGTCCCGTCGGTGAGGGTGATCTGCTGGGGTTGCGATACCTCCAGGGTGATCAGCGGACCCGGGAGATCCTGGATGCCCGCATTGACGCGTACGAGGACGGTTGCGATACCTCCAGGGTGATCAGCGGACCCGAGGGTAAAGTCGCAGGTCATAGCGACAGTTCGGGGGCCGTAGACGACAGTTTTTGCAGCAGTCCGGCGGTTATGCAACTGTGCAGGTCAGACGGGTATGAGACCGGCTGTGGAAGGCCACCGAGAGATGGGTCGTCGAACGCCCGCTGCGTGCTGAGGCGGTGTTGAGGTGAGTCCGCAACACTCCACTCCGAGAAGGACGCTGAGCTGCAGGATGCTGACAAACACGGACCTCAGCATGGGCCGTCGACCACCAAGGAGGAGTTGCCTGGTCCACCGGATAGCGTCGCACTTCCCACGCCGGAACCAGAGTGACTGCGGCGACGGCGACGCCAGCCACGACGTGTTGCTGGAAGACCTTCGTGGACGCAGGGTGGGCCGTTTCGGGTCAGCACGAAGCCGCCTGGCAAGCGCGCTTCGATGTCTCGATTGATCAACGCTTGGCCCGTTGTTTCTTGTCGCTTTCGGAACGCTCTTCCTTGAAGGTTGGGAGTGGGGTCCGGTCCCGGTCCTCTGCCGCGGGGAGAGAGCGTCCGCGGCCTTTCGCCATCTTGAGCTTCTTGTGCTCGTCCTTGGCCGTTTTCTCGTTAGCTGTGAACCAGGCGTAGGAGCGGCCGCGCGGGTCCGGGGGTGTGGGCACGCCGGGAGCGAGCTTGTCGGGGTGGGCGCGGGGATAGCGGACGGGTAGCTCCGGTACGCCCGAGGCCGCCGCGAGGAAGGCGGCTTTCACGTGGCGCAGGGATTCGTGGCCGAGCAGGTCTTCGAACGCCTGCCGGCACTTGTCGTAGACGGGTCGAGGATCAGCGTCAGGGAGTTCGCCGGAGAGACTTCGGTAGTACTCGGACCACTGGTCGCCGCTGAGCAGGCTCGTCCCGCTGAAGTCGATGTGGAGCCGTACGCTGCCGAACCCCAAGGGCTTGCCCAGGCCGAGCCGGTGGAAGTGGTCGCGTGGCAGGGACAGCAGCCACAGCAGCGCACCGAGTTCCACTTCGTCCAGGTCTTGGACGTGGATGTCAAAGGAGAAGGTGACTCCTTGGTTGACCCAGCCGCGGATGGAGCGGTTCTGGTTGTCGCGCTGCTCATGGGCGGTGGTCTTGAAGCCGCGCTTGTCCCGGGTCGGCTGAAGGTCGTCTTCGTTCTCGGGCTTGCGTGGGCGGCGGTATTCGCGGAAGCCCACGCCCCCCGCGACTGAAGACTGGGTGGGATCCAGGCCTGGCCCTGGCTCCTGCCAGTACTTGGGCCTGTCGGCGACCCTTGCGTGGTGCCAGTAGACCTTGCGGCCGCGTAGGCCGCGGTCGCCAAGGTACAGGTCGTGTTTCATGATGCCGTCGGGGACGGGACGGTGCGGAGCGTCCGGGCTTTCCGCCAGGTAGAAGCGGCCCTGGCTGGGTTTGGGCTGGCTCAGGATGGCCAGCGGCAGTCCCTCGCCGTCGAACCGGGTGACGGCCTCGTCTGCCGACTTGTCGCAAGTGACCGGGCCGATGCGCAGGTGTCCGCGGTAGGCGGCGGGTCGAGTGCCTGAGCCTTGTGGGGCCACCCAGCCGAACACCCGGTCGGCCGGGGACAGTTCGTCGTAGGTGCGCGCAGGGTGCAGCGATTCCGGCAGCATCTCGGCGGGCGTCTTGGCGGAGATGTCACGCGGGATCAGCACAGGGTAGAGCCCCAGGACCTTGCCATCCTCTATCCGCGCGTAGCACAGGGTGCCGGGCTTCAGCTTCCTGCGTTCCTCGTCCACCAGGTGAGGGCTCCAGGCGAGCTTGCCGATCTCATTGGCGATGTATTCGTCCGCTCTGTACGTACAGCCGTTCACCTGGCGTTCGTGGAGCTCCTTGTCGGTGTGCGCGTCGATGTAGCTGGCCATCAGCGCGTTCCAGCGCCTCACGACGCCTTCGCCTCGCGCGGTCTTGGGTTTCCTTCCACCGCGAGGGGCGCGGTAGAACACCCTCTCGTACTTCTTGTCCACCGCGTTGCGGCCTGTGATGTACGCGTACCCCTCGACGACCCGCTCACCTGTGTAGTTCGGCGGCACGATGGACAAGACCTTGTACCCGCTGCGTTGTCCCTTGATACAAGCTCTCACCTTCTCGCCATGATTGGGCAGGCGATCGTTGAGCAGGGCACCCTTGTACTTGTTGAGGGCGTCTTCATAGGCGGGGAGCCAGCCCTGCTCGAGAATCTCGACTTCGACTTCGTCCGGGTCCTCTGAGACGGACCTGACGCGGACGGGGGTCATGTCCAGCGCGTCGTCCGCGATGCGGCGCCAGCCGAGGGGGCGGGTGTGCGGGCCGTCGTGGACGTCGAAGACGCCGAAGCGGGAATTGGTGATCGCCTCGTAGGCCGAGCGCAGCATGCCTTTGACGGCGGTGGCGGGCAGGTGCGGCCTGCCGTCGCGGGTCAGCACCGGGTAGACGAAGTGGTCGTCGCCGATGTGCTGGGCGCGGGCGGTGTCGAGCAGGAGCAGCGGCGTTTTCACCGTGAGGACGACCTTGATCTTCCCGGTCCAGCGGTCGGGGTGCAGCCGGTGGTGGCCGAGCGGGCGGCGGTCGCGCAACGGCTCGGGCAGGTTCTCTCGAGGGAAGGCCGGCACGAACGTGTAAGGGTTGAGGAACTCGTCCAGGCCGTGCTGGTCGGTCATGAGGCGTCCCCAGGTCGGGCGGTTTCCAGGTGCAGCAGGCGTTCTTCGGCCACGTAGGCGTTGCCGTGCTCGGGGTCGCGGGCGACGTATTCGCGGGTCACGAGCACGGCGCGTTCACCGGCGGGAACCGTGGCCGGGACGTCGAGGGCTCCGATGCGGGCCGAGGTCAGGGTCGTCCAGCCGGTGTCGTGGTGGGCGGCGGCGCGTCCCCAGAGCAGATATTCGCCGCGGAGGACGTCCACGGCTCGGATGGGTTCGTGGCGCTCTTCGAACTGTTCGGGGAGCGCGGCGGCGTCCTCCGTGAGCGTCACGGCGCGTCCGTGTCCGTCGTCGATGTTCAGCCAGCGCAACTCGACGTCGTCGGAGAAGACGCGGGCGTCGAATACCTCCTCTAGAGGGACTGAGCCGTCGCGCAATGAGACGCGGCCGTCGTCGACGCGGGCGACGTAGTAGCGGCGCGGCGTCTGGAACAAACCGATCGACGTGCCGGGCGGGGCGGCGTGCCGCAGAGCCCAGTCGAGGGTGACGCCGTCGCGGGCGGCGGAGAACAGCATCATGCGGCGCTCTCCAGGTAGGCGGTCCAGGCCTGTTGCAGGGCGGGGTCGGTGAGAACTTCGTCCAACGTCGCACCGTCCCAGCGCCAGCCGGTGAACGTGATCGATTCGACGATGACGTCTCCGAAGCCGCGGTTGACCATGCCTCCGAGCGGGAGCCGGTGCTGCCGCAGATCGCGGAGGACGAGCAGGACCAGCGCCAGTGCCGTCTCGCGGTAGCGGCCGAGACGGGTCAGGTCGATGGTGAGCCGGATCGGCTCCCATTTGACCCCGTGAGGTTCCAGGACGCTGAACAGACGGCCGTGTGCGGCGCCGCCCGTCCAGCGGTCGATGGCGACGTGGTCGGCTTGGTCCATGCCGCGTTCGGCGAGGCGGTCGCGCACACTGTCGGGCAGCCTGGGACGTTCGGTGGGGTCGGACGCGGCGTCGTCCGTGCCGAGCGTCAGAGCATCCCAGAGTTCAGACGGCACCTCGGTACGGCTGGTGCAGTCGTCGGCCAGGAGGGCGCCGGCACCCCAGGGGTGCGTGTCGTCGCCAGTGGACGAGGTGCGGGCGGTGCCGAACAGGGCCTTCACCGCGTCGAGTTCGTCGAGCTGGTCGCGGAAGGCTTCGCTGTGGTGACGGGCGGACCCGGTCGGCTCGGCGATGCGTGCGTCCACGCCCCGGACGGTGCGTTCGATGAATTCCGCGTGGCTGCGCAGCGCTCCTTTGATCGAACTGCCGCTGAGGGTCAGGACGAGCGCATCGCGGCCCAGTCGGCGGGTGGTGAGCGGCAGCGCGCCGATCGAGGCGCCTTCCTGTCCCGCACGCACCATGACGGGTGCGGCGGGTCGCCACTCGACGCGGATGGTCAGGGTCTCCCGGCGGGGCGGCAGTTCCGGGTCTGCGGAGGGCGTCTCGGTGGGGGTGACGGGCGCCGACTCACCGCGGAGCAGGGCGAAGAGGCCGTCCGGGCTGGTGAAGTCGTGTTCCTGCACGGAGAGCGGCGACGGCAGCAGTTCCACGACGCCCAGGCCGCGGCCGGTTGCGGCGCCCAGCCGGATTTCGGCAGCGGCCAGTGCCGCGATCAGGGTGTGCAGCCGGGCCCGGTCACGCTGGCGGTCGGCGTCAGTGGTCTCGATGTCGAGTTCGAACCGCAGGTAGGCGCCGGGTGGGACGATCGTGCGGGCGTACAGGATCTCGGAGGCGGCGGTGCCGGTGACGCGGTCGATGCCGACGCCGGGGCGGGACTCCAGCGTCGAGGGGTCGATGGGGTCGGCCGGCAGTCCGTCGGCGTCGGTGGCGGTGCTCGCGGCGATGACGCCGTCGCGGACGACGACGCGGCTGGCGTGGCCGCGGTCGGGGTCGGTGTCGTCGATGAATCCCCACAGTTCGTTGAGGGCGTCGTCCGCGGCGCCACGCATCCAGGCGCGCAGAGCCCCGGCCAAGCTGGTGCCGGGAACGTAGACGCGGCCTTGTCCGTCGACGGCGACGGGCAGCGCCTCGGCAGGGTCCACGGCGATGCCGCCGACGTGCAGCGGCGTCTTGGTGCGCAGCCAGCCGCGCACGCGCAGCCGCACTTCCAGCGGGCGTCCGACGCGATCCGTCATGACCGTCCCGCCTGTTCCAGCACGGCCGCCCGTTCCTGGCGGGCGAGCCTGCGCGTGTGGGCGGCCACGCACGCGGTGAGCAGGGTGCGCAACGCTTCGGGACGCAGTTCTCTTCGCAACTGTTGCTCCGCGTCCTTGGTAAGGAACAGTTCGGGGGTGGGGAGGCCGAGTACGTCCCACACCTTGTCCTCGTCCACCAGCAACGCCTCCAAAGCCTGCTGGACCTGCGGCGCGTCCCAGCGGGCCGTAAGTCGGGCGATGCGCCGTCGTATGTCGTCCGGCTCGGCGTCGAGCCTCGTCAGCAGGGACCGGATGGAGTTGAGGCGGCTCGCGCTCAGCTCGGTCAGCCCGTGCAGCACCTCGTTGTCGGCATCAGCTGCGCATTGCTCCGCGCGGCGTCGGATCTCCGCGCGCCAGGCGGCCCGCTCGATGACCCGGGCCTCCTTGTGACCGGCCTCGTCGGGTCCCAGCAGCCGCGCTCTGCCGCTCGGATCAGTCTCCGCCTCGGCGGTCCCCAGCAGCTGCGCTTTGCCGTTCGGGTCGGCCTCCGGCTCGGGATCCTTCTGCTCTCGGCGCGTCATTGGGGCCGTGAGCAGCGGGTCATTGAAGCGCACCTGGCCGAACCCTTCTCCCCGCCGAAGCCCCACGCCGGCCAGTTCGACCGCGCTCAGTGCCTTGGCTGGAATCCGGCCATTGGTCACGCGGAAGGTCAGGCAGCCGCCTGCGGCGAGGCCCAGTAGGGACGGGCGAGGCAGCCGCCACGCGGTGTGCCATGAGTCGGTGCGGGCCACGTCATAGGCGTTGGCCATTCCGTTGTCGGAGCGGTGCGGCTCCAAGCGGACGTCCGTGGCGCCTGCGGCGGTGAAGGCGTCCTGCAGGGCGCGGGCGAGGTCGGCGGGGTCGCCGCTGGGATTGAGCCTCGGGCCGAGTACCAGCACGTCGGACAGCAGCCAGACGCGCAGGAGGTCCCCCTCACGCAACGCGTCCTGCTCGGGCCGAGGCGACTGGTCCTGTATGGGACGAGCCTTTACCCGCACCAGCCCGTAGTCGTCCTTGCGGGAACGGCCCAACCGCCACGTCGAGGGAAGCCGCTCGTGCCATCCCTTCGGCAGGATTCCAGTCCTGACGCGGATCTCGGCGGCCAGCTCGGTGCCCGGCTCGAGCGCCTGGTACACGTAGACGCCGCCGAGATCGCTCGTGGGCCGCTGCTTGTGGTCATGGACGGTGTTGTGCATGCGCAGCACGAAGTTCGGCCGCGCCACCGAGATCGGCCCGTCGGAGTCCGCGGGGACGTAGCCCGCGCGGAACCGTTCGACCGGCTCGTCGGGCTTTTGCACCATGCGGTTGATGAGCCTGCCGGGCTCGTCCTTGACACGCGCCAGGACACCCGGCACCGGGCGTCCGCGGCCGCCGCCGACCACGGGCGTCGCGGGTGTGACCACCAGGTCGCCGCGTCGGGCCGCCGCCGCGGCCGCCGCCGAATCGAGATGCCTGAGCACCGCGGGCAGCAGCATCCAGCCGGGGATGTGGTCGCGGCCGATATCAAGGTTGCCAAGCGCGCGATCGTGGGCCAGCAGCGGCGTTTCCAGGGTGAACGTCAATGCCACCCGCTCCCAGGAGGCGTCGTCGCTGCTCTGATGGCGTTCGGGTTCGCAATCCGCGACGGCCGGGGGCGGAGGCGGCGCTGCAGGGTCTTGGGCCAGTTGTTGCAGGCGCTCCATGCTCGGCGGTGCTTCCGATGCCGTCAGTTCCAGGCGGCATCGTCCGGCGCCGCGGCGCCGTTTGCCTCCGATGCTTTCCAGGAGCTCGGCGCCGATCCACAAGAGACCCAAGGCGCAGGCGCGCTGGTCGGGGTCGAGCGCTTCCGCGCCGTGCAGCTCGGCGGCGCCGGTCAGGGTGAGACCGCCGCGCGCCATCTCCTCGTATCGCAACTTGTCGTCGGCGGCGGCGCCGGTCCGCGCGTCGATGGCGACGCCGGGTTTGACGAACGTCACCGCTTCCAGCAGCTGCGGCCGGTCGGCCAGAACTTCGCCCAGCCGGCCGGGGAAGCTCAGCGCCCCCTCCAACATGAGCGCCGCCGGGCGAGGTGCGTGGACCGCCTGCTCCGGAGCCCGCGCCTCCTCGTCCACCCGGCTAGGCGACTGGGTGCCGAACAGGTACTCCACCCAGTCGTGCCACACCCCCGTCGGGCCGGAGTCCAACGCCGACGCCGCGACCTCGCAGGCGTCACGCCACACCCCGATCAGCGTCTTGGCGGGCACGAACGGCAGGCCCCGGCCGTCCCGCTGCACGACCCGGTCGACAAGACCGTGCCTGGCGGTGCCGGTGCCGATGTGCCAGTCGCTGAGCATCCGCAGCCGAAGCTCCAGCCGGATGCCGTTCGCCGTCGGATCCGCGGTCACGGGGCCACCTCCACCGGCTCGTCCTCGTGGTGGAAGTCCGGCAGGAAGTCCTCGGCGTCCATGGCGTCCAGCAGGCCGGTGACGGGCGTGCCGTCGTCCTCCCAGAACAGCGACTCGTCAGGCCCGGTGAGGTCGCGGACGAGCGCCGGGTCGTCCAGTCGTTCGCGCAGCAAGGTGAACCGGGCGTCGGCGACCTCCCTGCCGAGGAAGAGCCCGGTGCGCAGTTCGTGGGCCTGACTGCGCGGCAGCCGCCGCTCGCCCCCGTCCGTGCGGGACAAGGCCGCCACCCGGCGGCGCAAATCCGCCCAACGGCGCCCCCGGAGCCACTCGTCCGGATCGCCGGGCTCCTCCAGTACGTACGGCTGCGCGGTGAGGCGGGCGCCGTCCACCGTCAGACCGGCACGCAGCCGCTTGAGATCCGCGAATGCGCTCTCGTACAGCACATGGAACGACAGCGCGCACCGTTCCCGCCCGAGCCTCCGCTTGACGGTTTTGGCCTCACGGGTCAGCTCTTCGGAGAGCTGGACGGCGCTGTGGAACGGATACTGCCGCTTAACGATCGCGACGCCGGCGCACGCGCCCAGCGAGGGCTGCCCCACCAGCTCCAGCAGACCGCCGACGTCCTCATGCTCGCGCGCACGCTTCGCGAACTCCCGCAGATACCGCTCGGCGAAGCGCAACGCGATCTTTCCGTCGCACACCACCGTCAGGTCGTCGCCGCCGATCACCAGCGGCAGCACCGGAGGCAGGTCGCCGCTGTCCTCCAGGCTGGGCATGCTCCGCAGCGCGAAACGGAACGCCTCAAGAGCGCATTCCCCCACCCCCGTCGAGAGACCGCGAAGAGCGTCGATGTACTCACGAGCGCTCCTGCTGCCGATTTCGGACGTGATCGAATCGAAGTTGCGGAAGACCTCTCCCATGCCGTTGCCGTCGGCATGGACGACCGCGACCCAGTCGGCACGGAACCCCAGGTAGTCGACGACCTCCTGAATCCTGCGGCGAGCCGCGGAATCGGTGAGGCCCATCTCGACCGCCAGTCGCCCCAAGGCGTCTGGAAACGCGTCCAGCTTCGCCATCCCCGCAGCCGACCGCGGCTCCAACGCCTCTCCGCTCGCGGGACGACGCACCCCCTTGGCAGGCAACCCGCTGGACCCGCACCGCTCCACGATCGGCAGACCCGGGAACCGCAACTGCGGCCCGGGCCGCGCCATGCGCACCGCGGGCAACCGGTCGTAGGCCCGGCGGATCTCCTCCGCCAGCTCCTCCGCGTCACGCCACTCGACGGGCTCCCCCACAACACCGCAAACGTCCAGGCCAGGCGCCTCCCGCAACGCCCGCCGAGTGATCCCCGCGACGAGCTCCCGCCCGACATCTCGATCCTTGACGAGCGCGGTGACGCCGCCGGCGTTCGCGGTGACGATCTCAACGGGGTGGTCCTCGATACGGGCGTCCCGCGCCGCGGCGCCGGTGATGTCCTCAAGCGTCTCGTCCAGCCACCGACCCTCGACGCACGTGATCAGGTGCGACGCACCGACGTTCTCCCGGCGCTTGTTCGACGCGAAGATGTAACGCTGGTTGCCCGCCGTACCGACAACGACCACGTGCACCTTCATGCGGGCTCCCGCACCCGATCGACGTAACTCGTCCCCCGTGACCGCATCGGGCGGCACGACTCGCTCGGCTCGTGCCTCAACCGTCCTCCTTGTGTCCCCCGGTTTGCCCCTCCACCTCGCACAGATGGACGAGCCACACCACGCGGGCACTTTAGCCAGCTGAGGACCATTCACCCGAGAACTCGCGGAGGCCCCCATGTCCTAAAGCGGCCTGCCATTGTCGGCCCCCCACCGTTGGTGATCATCTACTCTGGAACGTCTTCGCGAACCGCAGCTACCGGGGGTGAGGATCTTGGTGCCCGACAGGCCGACCATGCCGCGCCTTCGAGTGGTGGGTTCCGCTGCCCGTCCCCCAGGCTCCCTGCGCGAAGCCTTCAGCGACGGATCCGCCTGGATCGGCCTCGGCTCAGCCGTGGCGGCCGGCTTCGGCGTCGAAGCCATCAAATCGATCGCGACAGGAGACGCGCGGGGCCGGTGGTGGTTCATCCTGCTGTTCGCCGTCGGACTCGCGCTGATCATTTTCGGCTTCCGCAAGCGCGGGCAGCTGCGTCGCACCAATGTCGGCATTGTCGCAACGGTCTTCGACGCGCGACGAAGTTTGGCCAGAGCCGAGCAGCTCGATGCACAAGCCGAGACGTACAGCCAGAACACCTGCCAGCACACCTTCAAGACGAGCTTTCGACTTCCCGATGACCTGGCGGACAGTTCTCAGCTCGTCGACGCCCTCGCCGAGGAGACCCTCGCGGCGATCACAATGGCGGAACGACTGACGCCCGGCGCCTCCCGCATCAATCTGATTCCCACGATGCCGCTGCACATCGCGTTCTGGTTCGGAGCCAAGCTGGGCCATTCCCACGCGCGCCAAATCAGCGTGCACGCGATCCGCGAACGCGACGGCGAGCCGTCTTACTTCCCCGCCACCTCACTCCGCGCTGTCGAGCACACCGTCGAACCGCTGATCTTGGAGCCGCTGCGAACCATCAGCGAGTCACCCGTCGCAGCCCTTGCCCTGGACCTTCAAGGACGCGGGGATCAGTTCTTCGACCAGGTGGTCGCCGCCTGTCACCAACACCGAATCGGCCGCCTGCTGCCCCTGCGCAGCCCGCACAGCCAGCTTTCTCCAGACGAACAAACCTTCACCGGCGTCGTGGAGCAAACCTGCCGTGCCTGGCGAGACGCGCCCCTCCCCGACGCCAGCCGGACCGCCCGCCACGCCATCTTCCTCAGCGGCCCGGTCGCCATCTCCCTAACCCTGGGCGCCCGCCTGGCCTCAAACAACCACGGCCGCTGGACCGCTTTCACCTTGAACCAACAAACCGGCGAATACGAACCCTTCCCACCGTCCCCAAAAAATGAGCATAACCAGCTCGAATAATGCACGACCTGACTGCGTGGATTCCACTTGATGACACTTCCTTACCACAGTTTCGAGGTGACCATTTGGCGAATCATCCACCCCGAAAACACCCCGAGCCCATAGGCGTTTACTTAGAGATGCAATCATCGAAGACGCCCAGCCATCGACACCAGCACCACGCAATCGGCGCCGCCCGCTACCACGTCCGCAACACCTTCTGGACGATCATGCGCCAGCCGAGGTCACCGCGCTATATGAGCAAGCCCGACGCCGGACGTCTCGAGCAGCAACGACAAGCCGCAGGCCAGCCGTAGATCCGGTCTATCGGCGGTGCTCGTTCGCAGCGTTCGGCGACTCGAGAAACATCAAAAAGGTTCCGACCTCCAAACCGCATTACGCACTTCGCCCTCGCGACCTACCCTGGGGTTGTCGATACTCCAGGAGGTGCGAGGTCGATGCGTGAGGAAAACTCGATCGGGGCCTGACTTCGGACGCTTCGTCGGTGGCGCGGCATGAGCCTCGACAAACTCGCCGGCCTCTCCGGCCTCAGCAAGAGCTTCCTGTCCCGAGCCGAGCGAGGACTGCGCGCCCTGGACCGCCGCTCCCACATCGCCGCCCTCGCCAGCGCCCTACGCGTCTCCGAGACCGACCTCGTCGGCGGCCCGCACCTCGGCCCCGACCCCGTCCAGGCCGAGCCGCACTCCTACATCTCGCCGCTGCGCGTCGCCCTGGAAACCAACTCCTTCCACGCCGATCCCGTCGTCGAGCAGGCCCGCCCACTGCCGGAGCTGGCCGCGCTCATGAGGGGCAAGGTGGAAAAGCACCGACGCGCCTACGACTTCATCACCGTCGGCAAGTACCTGCCCGATTTAATTGACGAACTTCACTGGCACGTCGCCGCACCAGCCGATGAAGCCGCTCAGCGGCTGGCTCTCGAGACCTTGGTCGAGGCGTACATGTGCGCCGCTGGGATGGCCCGTTCGCTGCGCCACCCCGACCTCAGCCAGTTCGCCGCGATGCGCGCCGACGAGGCCACCGTACTGCTGGACGACCCCATCGCGCGCGGCAAGGCCGCGTTCTCTGTGGTGCGTCCCAACGCGGCGAACTGGCACCGCGTGAAGGCCCTCGCCGAACGCGCCGCTGACCGTCTCGAACCGCATGTACGCAACGACCGCGACGTACCCGTGCTGGGGATGCTCACCCTGAACGCAGCGCTGGCGGCGGCCGCCAGCCACGACCAGCATGCCGCCGAGCACTGGCTGAACGAGGCAGCCGACCCGGCCCGCCGCGTCCCCGACGACCTTCACGGCAACTGGCAGGCTTTCAGCAAGACGAACGTCGCGATCTGGCGCGTCACCGTCGGCGTCGAAATCGGGAAGGCCGGCGGTGAGATCGCCGAGCTGGCGAAGGACGTCACCGAGGCCAAGCTGGACGATCACCCCGGTCGCAAGACATGCTTCCTTGCGGATGTGGGCCGCGGACTGGCACGTGACCCTAGGTATCGAGATGACGCCATCCGGTGGCTGCGGCGCAGCGAGGACACGGCACCGCAGCGATTCCGCAATGATCCAAAGATCGCCGAGACGATCGCAGTGATGCTCGAACAGGCTCGCGTCACGTCGCAAGGCCGGGAGTTTCGGCGAATGGCGGCGCGATTGGGTGTCCCGCACTGACAACACCACAGGCCACCACATCGTTGCCGCCTGACAACAAAGGACCCCAAGAAGCTCCAAGGTGATCAGCGACGCGACGAGATGACGACCTGGCCGACCTGGGCTGCTCTGATGTTGCGATCCCTCCAGGGTGATCAGCGGACGAGGAGAGCGGCCCGTCCGTTGAGGAGCTGCTCGCGTTGCGATACCTCCAGGGTGATCAGCGGACGTTCGACGACGTGGTCAATCCCGCCGGCGGCGGCGGTTGCGATACCTCCAGGGTGATCAGCGGACCTGCGACAGCCGGATCGGTACCGGCTGAGCGTGAAGTTGCGATACCTCCAGGGTGATCAGCGGACGCGGCCTCCAGCCATGCTCCGCGCGGTACCCGTCAGGGTTGCGATACCTCCAGGGTGATCAGCGGACTTGTAGAGACGACTGGACTACCGACGGCTGGTCTACGTTGCGATACCTCCAGGGTGATCAGCGGACGCCAAACGGAAATAAAACTGACGCTCTGGCCTTAGTGTTGCGATACCTCCAGGGTGATCAGCGGACTTGGGCGGCAGGAACACGTTGTGCGTGTGCTCCGCGTTGCGATACCTCCAGGGTGATCAGCGGACAAGGTGCACGGGCGGGCCCCGGTTCCGGCCGCGAGCGAGTTGCGATACCTCCAGGGTGATCAGCGGACCGGACCGGCAGTTGACGACGCGGGAGCTGAAGGAGATGTTGCGATACCTCCAGGGTGATCAGCGGACCTCAAGCGCGTACAGCGGAACGCCCGGCTAGGCGTGTAGTTGCGATACCTCCAGGGTGATCAGCGGACGTGTGGGAACCCGCCTAGAACGCCCTGAGAAGCCCGCAGAGTTGCGATACCTCCAGGGTGATCAGCGGACGCGTGCCGCCGTTGGTGTCGCCGTCGCGTGCCGCGTTGCGATACCTCCAGGGTGATCAGCGGACTGGCCGAATGGGGAGAGTTCGCGGGTGCGTGAGGAGTGGTTGCGATACCTCCAGGGTGATCAGCGGACGCGTGAGTATCCGGCGGGGCGGTTTCGGGGTGCCGGTTGCGATACCTCCAGGGTGATCAGCGGACCTCGGGTTTTCGACTCATGAGATCGCGGAGGCTTGGTAGTTGCGATACCTCCAGGGTGATCAGCGGACCCGTTATGTAGGTACTGTTGGCAATAGTCGCGCAGTACGTTGCGATACCTCCAGGGTGATCAGCGGACCCGAGGGTAAAGTCGCAGGTCGGAGACGGTGTGACGATGCCTCAGCCCGCCTGTTTTGCAGCAACCCGGCGGTTGTGCAGAAGCGCAGGTCAGAAGCTTGATCGTCTTCGACCGAGACTCGCGTCAACGGGCGGCCCCGACGAGAGCTTGGCACAGCGCGCCGAAGGCTCGGGTCCACGGTGTCGACTGTACTTTGCCGAGGTCGTCTGGGACGGGCATGTCGCCAACAGACCTGTCGCTCACGAACGTGGTCGTGAGCGACTGGTAGCAGCGGGCCGTCCGACGGCATCACACCGTTGGGTGGGGTCAGAGGTCGACGGATTCGCCTGGCATGAGGCGGCGGATGTCGGCGTTTGGCCTCTTGGCCTCCATGGCGAGGACGTCGTCCAGGACCCGCAGGCCCCACTCGTTGATCAATCCGTCGTGCACCGCGTACGCCCGGCGCGGCGCGACCGCACGCAGGTATTCGATCATCGCCGGGACCGTCAGCCACGGCGCCTGTCCAGCGAACAGCAGCGTCGACGCGTCCACGACCGTCAGCGCGTCGCCAGTGTGGAACACCTCACCGTCCACCAGGAACCCGATGTTGTCCACCGGCGGGTAGTCCGGGTGACTGAAGTGGTGCTTCTCGCCCTTCGCGGTGATCTCGAACCCGGCGACCTCGACGGCTTCGTCCGCTCGCAGCACTCGCACCCGGTCGCCGAGGTCCTCCAGCTTCGCCGCGACTCCGGGGCAGGTGAGCACGGTGAGACGCGGGTCCTTCTCCGCCGCAGCCCGCAGCCGCTCCACGTCAAGATGGTCGAAGTGCTCGTGCGTGACCAGCACGGCCTCGACGCCGTCCAGCGCTTCGTCTTCCGGTGTCAGCACGCCCGGGTCGATGACGACGGCCCGCCCGTCCTTTTCCAGCCGCACGCAGGCATGCCCGTACTTGGTGATCCTCACCAGCCCATCGTGCCAGCTTTGGGCTGAATGGCCGCATCTACCTGTTCGCTTCGCGCGATCCCTTCGTGAGCTTCAGGCGCACCATCGGGAGTCGATCAACGGTCGTGCCGGTGGCGCGCTCTATGACGGCCCGCAGGTTCTTCCACGCGCGTGGGTGGACGCGGGCGTAGCGTTCGAGGACGGCGGCCGCCTCTTCCTGCGACATCACCGTCGCCACAGCGGGCACGCTGCGCCGCAATCCGGTGCTGACTCTGACGTCGGGGCAGGCCAGCACGTTGCGGTACCACTGGGCTCGCTCTCCGAACCCGGAGACGATGACGTACTCGTCTGGGGCTGGATGCTCCACCACTTCCAGCACCACGTACCTGCGTGCCCCCGTGACCCGCCCGACGTGTTCCAGCAGGAGGAGTCGGGATCCGAACAGCGCACCGAGTCCGGCTCGGTACATCCAGATCGGCGCCCGTGCCAACCAGCGTGTTCGCAAGGCGCGGGCTCCGACTACAGCCGTCAAGTCAGCTACTCGCACACTCACTGTTATCTCATTTGCCGCTGGCTGCCGCGACGTCGCGGCAGGCCCCTGCGGCAGCACGGAAACGGCGACCGCAGGTTGACCGCCGAACGTGCGGGCGGCCTGCGGTCCACCCTCCTTTCAATGCACCGCGTTGTGCAGCTTCGTCCCCGCGATGAGGGTGAGCGAGCACTCGACCCGGCGATGAGCTGGACTTGCACGTTCGTCCGTCTGGGCGTGCTGGAGTAGAGGTGCTGCCTTGGCGCGCGGAGATCCGTTGGCAACTCCACCATCACCGTCACCGCACCGTCGGCTTTGAGGAGCGGACCAGTGTTGGGCGCGGTTCGCGGGGTGTTTGAGGTGGCCAGTCGGGCCCCGGCTTAGGTGCGGGTGGTCGGTCTCGTCGGCGTCAGCCCGGTGCGTCCTGGACGGGTGTCGTTACCTGGCGCCGCGGTCGGCCAGGCGACGCTGGATGAGGTCGCGGCTCTCCTCCGGGGACAGTGCCGCGTCCTCTTCGATGTGCTCCCAGGTGTCGGAGAGGTCGGCGGAGGCGAAGCCGATGCCGAACATGCTGCGGGTCAGGCTGATGCGGTCGCTGACGCCGGGGAACTCCAGGACGTCGAACGGGTAGGCCCGTTCTTCGTAGAACGGCGCCGACGAGGGGACGATCCGGACCTGCGCGTCCGTGTCCTCGCTGAGATGCAGCAGGTGACGCAGCTGCGGGACGAGCACGTCGTCGTCCAGCCGCGGCGACAGCGCCGCCTCGTCGACGATCACGTCGAGGAAGCGGCGGCGGCCACCGGGCCGGTAGGTCTGCCGGTTGCGCAGCATGTCCCAGTAGACGTCCGGGTCGCGTTCACTGAACGACATCGACGCGGCGAACCGCGCGTACGGCTCCGCCTGCGCCAGCTCGGGGACCTGCTGGACGCCGTAGGTGCGGATGACCGACGCCTCCGACTCGGAGATGAGCGCGTCGCGTTCCTCCGCCTTCATGTCGTCGAGGTGCGCCGCGAGCCATTGGGGGCCGCGCGGGCGCGACGCCAGGTCGATCATCACGTCGGCGACCTTGGCCGCCCGGACTTGGTAGCGCTCCAGCAGCCGCTCGACCTCTGCGGGCGACGGCTCGACGAATCCGGTCTCCACGCGGACGAGCCAGTCGGCGTGGCAGCCGACGCGGGCGGCCGCCTCCTCGTACGACAGTTGGAGCAGCTCCCTGGTCCGCCGCAGGTACAGCCCGAGACGTCGGGCGTTGATGTTCGGCGCGCGATAGTCCGCGGGCATCCCAACCTCCCGCCGTCATCATGTCGGGGACGGCTGGAACGACGTGGCAGCCTTTACGGAAAGCAAGAAGAATGTCACGCTCCGGTGGCATTGTTCGCGTGACCAGCCGCAATGCGTGATGCTTGCGGGCGGGCAAGGCCGACCTTCTCCGACAGCGGGACGGCGGGCCGGATGGCGGCCGTGAGAGCTTCGGCGCGCAGAGCACGCCGCAAAACCAGAAGTCAGGACGGGTCGGCGGCGAGAGGTGCCGGACGGGGGTCGAAGCGACCCGCCAGGGGCAGGAGCACCAGGACGAGCACGGCCGCCACCAGGTAGCAGGCCCAGTACCCGGACAGCGGCGCCAGGACGGCGACGAGTCCCGTCCCGGTGACGGCGCCGAGGTAGTTGAACACGCCCACGCGCGCGACGGCCACGCCCTGCCCGATCGGGTCGTGGTGGGCCGCCGCCGCGTACGCGGCCGGCGCCACCGAGCACAGCCCGAGTCCGGCCCCGGCGAATCCGGCGATGGCGACCCACGGATTGGCCGCGAGGACGGCGGCGAGGAGGCCGGCGAAGGCGAGCACGGCTCCCCCGCGGATGATCCACGCCGCGCCCCGGCGGCGCACCACGAGGTCGGCGATCGCCCGTCCGGTGACCGTCGCGGCGGCGAACGCCGTGATGGCCAGAGGCGCCACCGTGTCCGCGCCGCCGAGCTCGTCCCGCACGTACTTGACGGCGAACCCCGCGATCGACCCTTCCGCGACGTACGCGCATCCCAGCGCCGCGCCGAGAACCAGCAGCGGCCGCCATGGCACCACCATCGCCTCACGGCCTTGTTCGTGCGCCGCTTGCGCGATGCGGCGTTGTTCCTGTCGGGCGATGAGCCGTTCGTGCTCCCTGCGCAGCGGCATCCGGACGGTGGCCAGGGCGATCAGCAGGCCGATCGCCGCCGGCACCGCGAATCCCGTCATGAGGGAGAGGTCGGCGCCGTTGGCGAAGGAGATCCACAGCGAGCCGACGATGCTGGCGCCGCTCCACACCGCGAAGAAGCCGTTCACGAGCGACCGTCCGGCGTGCCGTTCGATCGCCACGGCCTGGGCGTTCATCGACGCCTCGACGACCCCCATGGCGACGCCGAACAGCACGACCGCCGCGATGAGCGGCCCCGTCCCGGGCGCGGCGGCGAGCAGGACGACCGCCACGAAGAAGACGGGTTGGGCGCACCGAAGGACGACCCCCGACCCGGAGCGTCCGCTCAGACGCGCGGCCAGCAGTCCCCCGGCGACGGCGAGCACCGGTACGAGCGCCACCAGCACGTTGATGGCCTGGTCGCTCAGCCCGTGCGCCCGTTGGAAGCGCGGCACTCGTGCCATCACGGACGAGAAGGCGAGCGCCTCCCCCGCGTAGCACAGGTAGATCGCGGCCCGGACCCGCCGCATCGGAGGCAGGGTGTCGGACGGGCGGACGTCGCGGTCGCCCGGCGTCCGCAGCCGAGCGAGCATCCCGGACAGGGGTCTGCGTCGTGCCACGTCGTGCCGTCCCGGGGTGCCGACCGCGCCGAGCATCGCGTTCATATAGCCCTTTGATGCTAGTAATTTTGGATCATGTTATACCTGGTATCGGTATGACCAAGGTGTGCGGCGGTCGCTCCCTGGCCGGCGGAGCCGGACCTGACGGAGGCGGCGGGTGAATCCTGCGCGTCTGCGGTTCGGCGTGCTCGGGCCGCTGATCATCGAGGCGGACGGCGCCCCGCTGCGCCCTCCTCGTTCGCCGATCCTGCGGGGCCTGCTCGGGGTGCTGCTGGTGGCCGCCGGACGTCCGCTGCCCGCCGACCGGCTGATCGAGCTGGTCTGGCAGGAGCGGCCCGAGGAGGTCAACCCCGGTTCGGTGCAGGTGGGGATCTCCCGGCTGCGGCAGTGGCTGCGGCGGGTCGATCCCGCGTCCGACCCCGGCTGGAACCTGGAGCACTACGGTTCCGGCTACCGTCTGACGCTCCCGGACGACGCCTTCGACCTCGGTCGTTTCCGCGCACTGGTGGGGCGGGCCAAGGCCGAACAGGACGTCGAGGCCCGTGCCCGGCTGCTGGAGACCGCGCTCGCGCTCTGGCGCGGCCCGGTTCTCAACGACCTGACGTTCCTCGACGCGCACGACCCGCTGCTGCGCTCCGTCACCGAGGAGGGGTGCGCGGCGGCCCTCGACCTGACGGCCGCGGCGATAAGAACCGGCCGCGCCGGCACCGCGCTGGACCTGCTCGCCGCGCTCGCCGAGTCCCATCCGCTGGACGAACGCCTCGAGGCGAGCATGGTCGAACTGCTGGCGGCCGACGGACGCACCGCCGAGGCGCTGCGCCGCTACCAGACTTATCGGGAGCGCGTGGCCGAGGAGCTGGGCGTCGACCCCGGCCAGCGGATGCAGGCGGCCTACCTGGCCGCGCTGGCCCGGGACGGCAGGTCCCCCGACCCGCCGCGGGCGCCGCCTCCCGTGCCCGCCCAACTGCCGCCGCCCGTCCCGGACTTCACCGGCCGCGACGAGCACGTCACGACGCTGACCGGTCTGCTCACCACCCGCGAGTACTCACCGGTCACGGTGATCACGGGGATGGGCGGAGTCGGGAAGACCACGCTGGCCCTGCACGTCGCGCATCGCCTGGCCGCGCGGTTCCCCGACGGACAGCTGTACGCCCGGCTGCGCCGCCCGGACGGCGGCTCGGTCGACACGGCCGAGGTCATCGGCGGCTTCCTGCGGGCGTTCGGCGTCACCGGGCAGGACGTGCCCGCCTCGCTGGAGGACCGGTCCGCGCTGCTGCGGACCGTCCTGCACGGCCGCCGGGTGCTGATCGTGCTCGACGACGCCTCCGCCGAAAGTGAGGTGCGTCCGCTGCTGCCCGGCACGCCCGGCTGCGCGGTGATCGTCACCAGCCGCGTCCCGCTGGCCGGCCTGACCGGAGCGGACCGGGTCGACCTGGACGTCTTCGACGAGGACCAGGCCGTGGCGCTGCTCAGCCGCATCGTCGGCCCCGAGCGGATCGCCGCCGAACCGCAGGCCGCGGCGGAGGTCGTCCGGCTGTGCGCGTACATGCCGCTCGCCGTGCGCATCGCCGGGACGCGCCTGGTGCACAGGCGGCACCGCACGCTCGCCTGGCTGGCCGAACGCCTCGGCGACGTCCGCCACCGGCTGGACGAGCTCACCGCGGGAGACCTGGCGGTCCGGGCGTCCTTCCGGCTCAGCTATGTGAGGCTGCCCGAAGAGACACGGCGCCTGTTCCGTCTGCTCGGGCTCCTCGAAGCGCCCGACTTCCCCGAATGGGTCGCGGCCGCGCTGCTCGGCGGCTCCTACCGGGAGGCCCAGACCCATCTGGACGCCCTGGTCGAGGCGCAGCTCCTCGTGGTCGCCGGGACGGACGCCAACGGCTGGCCCCGGCACCGCTACCACGACCTCGTCCGCATTTACGCGCGCGAACTGGCGACCGAGGTGGAGTCGGACGAGGAACGCCTGGCCGCCGTTCAGCGTGCGCTGGGCGCCTGGCTGGCGCTGGCGGAGCGCGCAGCCGACCGCGTGCCGGGCCCGTGCTACGCGGCGATCCACGGGTCCGCGCCCCGCTACCGGCTGCCGCCGGAGGTCACCGATCGGCTTCTGGCCGATCCGATGGCGTGGTTCGACGCTGAGCGGGCCGCGATGGCGGCGGCGGTGGAGCAGGCGTGCGCGCTGGGCCTGGACGAGTTCGCCTGGGACCTGGCGGCCTCGATGGAGAAGTACCTCGACGTCAGAAGCCTGGCGCAGGACTGGTTGCCGCTGCACGAGAAGGCCATGGCGCTGTGCGCGGCCAAGGGCAACCGGCTCGGCGAGGCGGTCCTGCTGCGCGGGCTGAACGACACGACCACGTGGCTGTCGACGGACCATGCCGGCGACGCCATGGGCGCATCCTACGAGGCGTCCACCCGGATGTACCGGCTGTTCGAAGAGGTGGGTGAACGCCGCGGAATGGCCGACGCCCTGGTCGCCCAATGCTGGGGTCTGATCGCCCGCGGCGACACCGACCAGGCTCTGGAGACGGCCCGACACGCACTCGCCCTCGCCGAGGAGACCGACCACCTCGGCGGGGAGGCGCGCGCCCACCACATCATGGGCGTCGCCTACGGGGAGGCCCGTCCCGAGCAGGCCGCCGAGCACCTGGAACGCTGCCTGGACCTCGCCCGCCTGCACGGCAACCCCCGCTTCGAGGCCACGGCCATGCAGTTCCTCGGCGCCGCGTACTGCCTGTCGGGACGTGTGGAGAGCGGGCACGCGCTGCTCGTGGACTCCTTGCGCATCTGCCACGAACTCAAGGACCACTACGCCGAGGCGTTCTCGCTCCTCTACCTGGCCAAGCTGTACGCAGCGCTCGGCGACGACCGCGCCATGCCCACCGCGAAGTCGGTCGTCTACCTGGCCCGCCGCCACAACCTGGAGCATCATCTCGCCGACGGCTTAACGGTCCTCGGGCAACTCGACCTGGCCGCGGGCCGGTACGACTCCGCGACGGCCAACCTGGAGGAGTCGGTCCGTCTCTGGCGCGCTCGCGGCTGGCACTCGTTCCTCGCCGACACGTTGCGCGCCCTCGGGCTGGCCCATCGCCATAGCGGCGACGAGGAGGCGGCGCGGAAAGTGTGGAGTGAGGCGATGAGCGTGTACGAGCGGCTCGGAGACACGTCCGCTGCTGCCGACATCGCCACCCTCCTAAACGAGGGGTGAACGCCGACCCCGCCGCGGCGTTCACCCTTCGCCCGTCCCCGTACCCCGGGGCCGAGCGCGTCCCCGTGGCGCTCGCCCCCGAGAGACACCCTCAGCATCACAGACCGGGCATACCAAACGCTTACCGATCCGCCCCGCACGTCAGAGCCCACCTGTAAACGGAGCTTGGGGCGTACGGGCCAGGCCGGTTCCGGACAGGTGAGCCCGTGCCGTCTCAGTCGCTGAAGGAGTGCGGGCCGAAGCGCCCCCACGCCACGAGAGCGGCCGAGGCGAGAAGGAAAAGATTCACCACAATCGCGTAGGCCTCGCGACGGCGCAGGTGCACGATGATCGCACCGATCATCAACAACACCAGGCCGACGGCGGCCAGCGGCACCAGCACCGGCGCGATGTCGAGCGCGGCGGGCAGGATCAAACCGAACGCGGCCAGCACCTCCAAGGCGCCGATGGCCTTGACGGCACCGACGCTGAAGTCCTCGGCGAATCTGATGCCGGACGCGACCAGCTTCTCCTTGGGTCGGATGAGCTTCACCGCACCGCCGCCCAGAAAGGCGACGGCCAGCAGCCCCGCAATGATCCACAAAGCCACGTTCACGAGTGTTCTCCTCGCAGGATGGTGAGCGACCTCGGTTCCGGAGTCGGCAGCGTTGATCGTCAGGTGTCCGGAGCCGACTCGCAGGCGTCTCAGCAGTCCGACGACACGGCGCCTCGAAATGTCAGGCGAGGGGCCGACCTGACAGATCGGTGCTCTGTCTCGTCGGACTGATGAGGGAAGATGCGACGCGGGGAGGCGCCCACACCATGAGCACGCGATCCGAGCCGGCGCAGGAGCGCCTGAGCGCGGTCATGCGCGAGCGGCGTCAGCTGCTCAACGTCGCGTACCGCCTCCTGGGCTCCCTCTCCGATGCCGAGGACGTGGTTCAGGAGACGTACGCCCGCTGGTACGCCCTTTCTCCGCAGCAGCAGGAGGCCGTCGAATCGCCCGGGGCCTGGCTGACGAAGGTGGCCACCCGCATCTGCCTCGACCTGCTCGGCTCGGCGCGGGCCCGGCGAGAACGGTACGTGGGCGCGTGGCTCCCGGAGCCGGTCCCCGACCCCGCGGAGTGGACCACCGGTCGATCGGCCGCCGATCCCGCCGACCGGGTCACCCTCGACGAGTCGATCAGCATGGCCTTCCTCGTCGTGCTCGAATCGATGACCCCGGCCGAGCGCGTCGCGTTCGTCCTGCACGACGTGTTCCGCTACTCGTTCACCGAAGTGGCGGAGATCGTCGGCCGTACGCCGGGAGCGTGCCGCCAGCTCGCCTCATCGGCCCGCCGTCGCATCCGCGCGTCACAGGCTCCAACGGCGCCCACGGCTCGGCGCGCCCGCATCGTCAGGGACTTCAAGCAGGCATGGGAAGCCAAGGACATCGACACCCTGATCAGCCTGCTCGACCCCGACGTCACGACGATCGCCGACAGCGGCGGCCTCGTCGCGGCCCGGCTCCACCCGATCGAAGGCGCCGAGCAGGTCGCGCGCGCCTTCGCCGATGTCGCCGACAGGGCACCCGGCCTGGCGATCTTGGAGCGCACGGTCAACGGCCAGCCCGGTCTGGTGGCTCAGCAGGACGGCGTGACCGTCGTGGTGGTGGCGTTCGACATCGCGGACGACCGGATCACGCACATCTGGGCGGTGCGCAACCCCGAGAAACTCCGGCCCTGGTCAACGAACTGACCAGCGTCCACGTGCGAACTCACTGAATCAGGATGCCAGGGAATTGACCGAAGGCACCGGCGTCGAAGGCCACAGACCTCGCCCCGAGGCGAGAGCCGCGGTAGCCGTTCACTGCACCGCCCGAGGCCGCCTGCCCCACTCAGTGTCCAGCCCGCTCAGAAACCAGACGCGACGCTACGCCCGCCATCCATTGCTCGAGGATGAGCGCGTCGCCGGCGCGCCTCGTCGTAGACGAACTGCTTGGTCGCCGCAGGCGGAAAGTAGACGTCCGGATTCCGGAACACGATCCCGTCCCGGTGGCAGTACCGCAGCTCGGACCAGACGGGTATCGCTTCATTCCACAGTTCCATTTGTCGACGCCAGGTCTTCCGCCCCCGGAAACTCGCGAAGACCAGACCCGCGATGCCGAATATAAACGGCGCCAGGAACACAAAAGAACCCAGAAGATCGGCGACATTTTCCACCGCTATTGCAAGCGGCACCGCCAGGAGCACAGCGCAGGCCAGCAATATTGCGATCGGACACCCCATCCCCCTCGGCGGCGCAGGCGGGGGGCAATCGAGCATGCTGGCCAGCGGCGTTTGTGCGTGAGAGTGGAACGTATGGGACACACTCTCAGACCATCCGACAGAGGTGCCATGAGTAGTCATATGACTACTCTGACCTTGGACGATCACTGGAACTGGTTGCGTCCAATCCGAGCTGTGGCACAGCGGGCATTCGCTCACCCCGACCAGGGGACCCCTCATAGACTCTCCTCCGAGAGACGACGAAGATCCTGCCCTCATGCCACGTAGGGAAGACGCGTCGAACAGGTCTAAGCAGCTTTAGACACGAATGAGGATCAGCGATCCCGTACCGGTGGCCCGGGCGGCGACATCATATTACTAATCTGATCACTGCCCCATATTCAATCTCGGGCCACCCCGTAGGTCTGTTGGACGGCAACGGACCTTGTACGGGGTGGCTGGACTCACCGAAGCAGCAACAGGGCTTCAGAGGTGCAGGGCGGCGATGGCCTGGTCAGCCACCACGACCACGGCCAGCCGCTCGCGCGTTCACCTGTTCACTGAGTGTGACGTCCAAGTAGTCGCTCTGCTTCCACGCCCATCTCCCGTAGGAGGTGATGGCACCGGAGGCACCGTCATAGCTCTGGTCGGCCGACGTCGTGACCTACCTTGTCCGTGCGAACGAACTAGCCCTGCGGACGCAGAAGCAGCTCAACCTCGTCGGCTAGTACGGCGGAAAGTTGCTTCAGAGGCACATGTTGCCAGGTCGTGCATCACCAGGCGGCCAATCGAGGGACGCGGCCCCACCGATCACCTAGACCGCCCCTCGACACGCCCTCGGCACGCAGCAACGACGGCAGGCCCATCCTCCCCCACCAGTCCACCATCACCTGCACCACTCCGTCATGGCACCGCTGCATCCGTCGGCGGCCACCAGCCTGCCTAAAAAAAAGCAAACGGGCCCGGATCACAGCCGATCCAAAAGGCCCACCAGCAACTGCTTCAAACTTCATGACCAACGTGCAGCCCAGACGCTAATTCAGCCATAATTCTTCCGCTTCCACCACTCGTACCGCCATTCGAGTGCATCACGATGTGGCTTGCGAGGCAGATTGGAGATCGACGGGAACCGAATACCTAGATCTTCGAGCGTTGGCCCTCCTGGGACGACCTCAACCTTGAGCGTGTCTGGATGTATAGCAAATAGGCCCGCATCGAAAGCTCGATGGAGTGCAGCATTCATGGGAATCCCGTTACGGGGATCTGGGCTGCCACCCGCGTAATCTGGAATAAAATGCACTGCTTCGAGCATCTCAAGAACAGCAACCCCTGACAGGGGGCATCGAGGTCCATAGCGCTGCAATACCCTCAGTCTGAACGTCGCCTGATCTGGACGATGCCGGACGCTCCGCACAGCGCTGCGGCTACGGTTGCCTGTTGGGATGAAAGGTTCATCGTCGGAGCGATCCTCCTTTTCAACCTTTCGAGGAGGCTCCTCTCCAAACAGAATGAGAAATATCTTACTTTCCTCGGCCCAGCCCGCAATCCACCCCAACTTGACTTCGCGCAATGTGGAGTTCGGAGTAGGCTTCGAGATCACAAAAATAGGCAGCTGCAGATCGGCTGCAGCCTTCATCGCTTCAACTTCGCTCGCGTCTCGAGATGGCGGACGATTCGTGGAGGGATAGTGGTAAATCATCCCATGTTCATCTAGATCGTCCGGGTAGTGCTCACCCGTGTGCAGCACCCCCACCGCTACGCCCCTCGGATGAAGAGCCTTAGTGCGAGCCGCATCAACCCAAATTCCTTGACCTCCGCCATACGCGCCAAGCTCGCGAAGTACCCCCGGTGCAACAAGGCCATTCTTAGCAACCGCACGGATGTGCTGCCAGATGGCCCTCCTCAACAAACGTTCACCCTCCACATTGTCAGCCCGATCAGCAAATACACTAAATCCTAGATTCTGCAGGACAGGCTTGATTTTTGATTCGCCTGCGAGGACTTGCTTGTACCCCTGTCGTCCACGTTGCGGATACTGATAGTCGAGAGCAACGCTAGCGATGGCCTCAGCTGGATACAGGCGACCGTCAACCTGCACATAAAGGTGTCCAGGGGCCCCAAACCCATGCTTGACCAAAAAGGCTTGACGGCCGAGTTCATCATGTTCTTTTGCTGCACGTCGCACGGCCTCTGAGTCAATCAGCTCCAAGATGGTTCCGCTCAAGTTCTCAGATGACATGCTCACTTCCCTAATTGATCAGTTATCGAAAATAAAGGTGTGTTCCATATCAATGAAAAATGCGACGCGGACTGCAGAACTCACGTGATCCGACCATCAGTCTTCGTCGCACATTTCACAGTCACTTAGACATTGACTCTCCTTTGTGTTCTCAATGCCTCATGGCGGGCTTGGGCTTCGGTGCGGAGGAGGGGGCGGAGCCGGTCCCGAGAGCGGCCTCGGGTCTTGATGGCGTGGCAGTTGGGGCAGAGGGCGATCATGTTTTCGGGGTGGTCCCGGCCCCAGCCGGCGCGGTCGTCGATGTGATCGACCTCGAGGATGGGGTCGCCGCCGTCGGTGACGTCGTTGGGTTGGCCTGTGCAGAGCGGGTTTTCGCAGCGTCCCCGGCTGCGGATCAGGACTGCTTTACGCGCGGCGTCCGACCGCACGGGCTGTTCGCGAGTGCTGGTCGTGGTGCGGTTGTGGTCGCCGCGCGCCTCTGCGGCTTCGACCAGCTGGACGAGGCGTAGGTACTCCTCGACGGGGCTTGGTGGCTGCGCCGGCTGGCGTACGGGAGACGCCGTCGCCAGGAGGCCTACGTCCTTGAGCAACTGCTCGGGGCAGGTGCCGTTGAAGAAGCGGTGGCCGATCTCGTCGATGACGGCGGCGCGTGATTCTTCGGACGTGTCGACCAGTTCGTAGGCCCAGGCGGTGAGGCCGCCGTAGGGGTTGTGCCGCTCCATCCATTTGATCGGCTCACCACTGGCCGTAGGGACATTGCCGGTGTGGCCGTGCAATTCCCACAGGTCGGTGCGATACAAGGCGAGCCACGGAAACTCTGGCCTTGGCCTTGAGCTCGGCTGCCCGTACTCGCGGAAGAGGGCGCGCAGCTCTGCGTGGCAGTCCCGCCAAGCGACGAGGCGGGGCCGGTGGTGGGCGACGCGGCCCATGGCCCATAGAAGGGTGAGCGGCTGGTGACGGGCGGGTCCGTCCGGAGTGCCCGCGACCTTGAGGTTCTTGACGGCGTTGAGCAGCCGTTCGTGATGTGTGGGGTTCACGATCACCTCGAGCCCGGCTTGGCGCGGTGGCGGCCGACGGCTCGCACGCCGTCTGAAGGATCAGGAGCCGCCAGAAGTTGCTGCGGATGTGCTGGTACGCCGCGTGGTAGGCGCCGTTTCGGCGTGGTCAGGTCTTGTCACCGAGGTCGCAGGTGGACGCCTCAAGGAACCGCCCCTGTGCCAGTCGGTCACGCCGCCAGGCGGCGGCTTCATGGGTGATCGACACGTGTGCCATGCGGGAGATGGTATGTCCGGGTTGCGACAATCTTCCCTTAGGTCGGCCATGTCGTCGGTCAACCTCGACGCTGACGAACAACCTGTCGGTGATCAACGGCACCGCCGTCTCGTTGGGGTCGAGCTCCGGCAGTAGCGGGGGCTCGTGGGATCTGGGCGGTGCCTGGGATGACGCGTTCGCTGGTGAGCACGGACGCGTCGGTCATCACCGGGCCGCGCAACGCCGACGGGTCGATTCGGTCGTCGGAGTTCCTTCGTCCGAAGGTCGGCGGGGACTTGGGAGCGAGGAGCTGACTGCAGGGCAGGAGGAGTCGGCTGCGCTCGGCCTCGGCGGCCGAAGGCCGATGGCGGACATGTGCAGTTTGGGAGAGCTGCCCGCAATTACGGTGTCTGTCGAAGGTTGTCACGGAGGTGGAAAGGCCGTCATGACCGACAGCAGCGCGCCGTCGTCCAGGTCCGCCGGTCCCATCGACACCACGCGGCCGCACCAGGCGCGGCTCTGGAACCACTGGCTCGGCGGGAAGGACAACTATCCCATCGACCGGGAGATCGGCGACAAGATCATGGAGGTGTATCCGGAGATCGTCGACGTCGCCCGGCAGTCGCGGGCCTTCCTGGTCCGGGTGGTGCACTTCATGACCGGCCAGGGCATCCGCCAGTTCCTCGACATCGGCACCGGGCTTCCGGCGGTGGACAACACCCACGAGGTGGCGCAGCGGGACGCGCCCGAGTGCCGCATCGTGTACGTCGACAACGACCCGCTGGTCGTGGCGCACGCCCGCGCCCTGATGACCAGCTCGCCCGAAGGCGAGTGCGCCTACCTGGAGGCCGACATCCGGGAACCGGAGGCGATCATCGAGCAGGCCGGGGCGGTGCTGGACTTCTCCCGGCCCATCGGGTTGCTGCTGCTCGGCATCGTCGGCAACGTGCCCGACGAGGACGATCCGAAGGGCGTCGTGCGGCGTCTGGTGGACGCGCTGCCGTCCGGCAGCTACGTGGCCATCAACGACGGCACGAACGTCCTGGGCGTGAACGAGTGGACGCCCGCCGAGGCGACCGCGCGGGGTGAGGCACTGCGGTTGTGTCGGGAGGCCGGGACGGTCCCGTACTACGCCCGCACTCCGGAGTTCATCGAGTCGCTGTTCGAGGGGTTGGAGCTGGTGGAGCCGGGGGTCGTGTCCACGCCGTTGTGGCGTCCCGACTTCCCGCAGATCGAGGAGATCCGGCCGATCGACTCCTTCGGGGGCGTCGCCCGTAAGCCCTGAGGCATCCGGCCCCGTCCACGGGGTCGGCGACCACGGACGGCCGGCTCACTGTGCTCTGGCGGCGCGGCGGCTCTGACTCATCCTGTGTCGCAAGGCGCTGACGACCGTTTCTTTGCTCTGGCGACGCCGCCGTCTCGCGACCGATTCTTACAAGACGGGCGCGGTGGGGGCGGACCATGCTGGTCGCATGCCCATTGACGTTTCGGCGGCGCGCGAGTTCATGGCCGCGCATGCGCGTGTCCTGGATCGGCGCCGCTTCGAGTTGCTGACGGACGAGACCCGCGGTCCTGAGGGCGTCCTGGCGGCCTTGGACGGATACCGGAACGCGGACGGCGGGTACGGGTGGGGCCTGGAGCCCGATCTGCGGGCGCCGGAGAGCCAGCCGGGTGCGGCGCTGCACGCGTTCGAGGTGTTCGAGGACATCGCGCCGGCGACGGCCCCGCAGGCCGCCGCATTGTGCGACTGGTTGGACGGGGTCACGTTGCCCGACGGGGGGTTGCCGTTCGCGCTGCCCGTGTCGACGACCGCCGGCACCGCGCCCTGGTGGGCGTCAGGTGATCCGGCGGTGTCCTCACTGCAGATCACGTCGGTGACCGCTGCCGCCGCCCACCGTGTCGCCGTCCACGACCGGGCGGTGAGGGATCACCCGTGGTTGGAGCGGGCGACCCGCTATTGCTTGGACGCGATCGCGGCCTTGGAGAAGCCGCCTCACGCCTACGTGCTGGCGTTCGTGGTGCGTTTCCTGGACGCGGTGCACGACACGCGTCCGCGGGAGAGCGCCGAACTCCTCGAGCGGGTGCGGCGGTTCATCCCGGCGGACGGACGGGTGCGCGTCGAGGGCGGCACCGAGGACGAGGCGCTGTATCCGCTGGATTTCGCGCCGCTGCCCGACCGTCCGGCCCGTGCGCTGTTCTCCCCCGACGTCATCGCCGCGGACCTCGACCGGCTCGCGTCGCTGCAGCAGGACGACGGGGGCTGGACTGTCGACTACCTCCAGATCTCCCCGGCAGGGGCCCTGGACTGGCGGGGCTACGCCACCGTCCGCGCCGTCGACATACTCCGCCGCAACGGCGTCATCCGTTGAGGATCCAGGGAGGGGTTGAACTCGCGGAAGACGATCGAGCGGTACGAGGTGCCGTTCTTGGACGTGTCGCGGTTGCTCTCCACCAGGGCGGCGATGCGGTAGTCGGATGTCGTGGCCATGCTCGATTACCCGCCTTCGGTGCCGGCCTCGGCGGGCGGCGAGGCATCGGCTGACGGGCCCGGTGCGGGCGTTGCCGTAGCTGATCCGTACGCGCATCTTGTTCGCGCGTTGCACGGAGCGGGCCTGGCCGTCGTTGTTGTAACGGACGCCTCGCACTTGGGGTCGAGCAGGGTGTCATCCCGGGACGTATCGGTGGAGGGCCGTCATGGGACGCGACGCGGTGGAGAGCGCCGTCGTCATGTGCTCCACACCCCTGGGGGCGGGCACTGATCTGCCCGCCCCATCGCAAGTCGATCAGTTCGGACGATCCGCGGCGAACGTCGACCTCTACAGGGGTCAATCTTTGATCAGGCGGCTTTGGCCGAGACCGGCGCGTCCCAGTCGATGCGGTACCGCTGCTCCGGGCCGAGCGTCTTCTCCGCGCTGAGGAAGGTGCGGGTCGCAATCGGCATCAGCAGCCGCATGAACGTGGTGGCGACCGGACCGAGCGTCTTGGTGTTGTTGGTCTTGGCGGCGCGGGCGGCGATCTTCTCCACTCGAGACCGCCGCAGCCGTTCGTACGCGGCGAACGCCGACGGCACGTCCGGCAGGTCGCGCAGGCAGCGGGCGAGCTGGACGGCGCTCTCCACCGCCAGCGACGCGCCCTGGCCCGAGCTGGGGGACGGCGCGTGGGCGGCGTCGCCGACCAGGACCATCCGGCCGCGGTGCCAGCGCCGCGCGCTCGGCATGATCTCCGTCGTGCCCAGCACGATCAGGTCCTCGGGGCGGGTGCGGGGGAGCAGGTCGCGGCCGGGCACCTCGTCGCCGACGGCCTCGCGCAGCCGCCGCAGCCACTCCTCCGGACTCGTGCGCCGGGCCTCGGCCGTCGTCACCCGGTTCCGGTGCGGCAGGTTGATGAACCAGGCGGTGGTGCCGTCGAGCTGCGGCCAGTAGCCGAGGAACGCGCGCCTGCCGAACACGAAGTACATGTCCTGCGGGTCGGCCGGGACGGTCGTGTGGGCGACGGCGCCGAAGTTCAGCAGCGGGACGTGCGAGGGCCCGGGGTCGTCCGGGTCGATGAGCTTGCGGACGGTGGAGTGGATGCCGTCCGCGCCGATCAGGACGTCGGCCGTGGCCCTCGTGCCGTCGGCGAACCGCGCGGTGACGGCGTCGGGCGCCTCGTCGACTCCGATCAGGCGCTTGCCGTGTTCGAAGCGGATGCCCTGCGCCTTGGCGGCGTCGCGCAGCACCCGGTGCAGGTCGGCCCGCCACAGCGTGATGCTGGGCGGCAGGTCCCGCGGCGCGGGGGCGGCGCCGATCCGCCTGCCCCGGCCGTCCAGCAGGATCATGTCTCGGGTGGGCTGGCCCGCGGCGCTCACGGCCTCGTGGGCGCCGAGGATCCGCAGCGCCTCGATCCCGTTCGGCGCGATGCTCAGCATGGCGCCCACCCCGGAGGCCGACTCCTCGTACGCCTCGTACACGACCGGCTCGATGCCGGCCCGCCGCAGCGCCATGGCCACCGCCGGCCCGGCGATCCCGCCGCCGATGACCAGCGCGGTCTTCACCGTCGTCATGTGGTCGTCCTCCCCCGGTCGAACGAATAGTTGGTTACAACTATGTCTTGACGTTTAGTTGGCGTCAACTATCTCGGATCGCGAGAGAGTTCGGATCGGTCTAGCCTGCGAACGGCGGCCGTGGCCGCCAGGACGCGAAGGAGTGGACGACCGATGCGCAGCCGCGTGACCGTCGTGGGCGAGGTGCTCGTCGACCTGCTGTGGAGGTCCGGGGCCGAGCACGTGCTTCCCGTGCCCGGCGGCAGCCCGGCGAACGTCGCGGTCGGGCTGCACCGCCTGGAGCGCCCCGTCACGCTGGTCACCACGTGGGGTGACGACCCGCCCGGCGCGCTGATCGGCGCCCACCTGGACGCGATCGGCGTCGAGGTGCGGCGCGCGCCGAGCGCCACCGACCGCAGCACGCTGGCCATCGCCTACCTGGACGAGGACGGCTCGGCGTCGTACGAGTTCGTCGCCGCCTGGGACCCGCGCGCGCTCGACGTGCCCGCCGACACCGCCGTCCTGCACACCGGCTCGCTGGCGCTGGTGGTCGAGCCCGGGGCGTCGGACGTGCTGCGGGCCTGCCGGCGGGTCCGGGAGCGGCCCGGCACGGCGGTCGCCGTCGACCTCAACGTGCGGCCCGCCGTCCAGCGCGACCGCGCCGCCTACCGCGCCGCCTGCGAACGGTTCGCCGAGGTCGCCGACGTCGTCAAGGCCAGCGACGAGGACCTGGCGTGGCTGTACCCGGACGCGACCGCCGAGCAGGCCGCCCGCGATCTGCTCGCGCGCGGCGCCCGCCTGGTCGTCGTCACGCTCGGCGCGGACGGCGCGTTCGCGCTCACCGCCGACGCGCAGGCGCGCGTCCCGGCGCCGCCCGTCGACGTCAAGGACACCGTCGGCGCCGGCGACGCCTTCCAGGCCGCCCTCCTGGACGCCCTGGCCTCCGCCGCGGCCCCGGCGTCCGAGGAGGACCGGCTGCCGCTGCCGACGACCGCCGACGAGCTGACCCGCGTGCTCATCCGCTGCGTCACCGCCGCCGCGATCACCTGTACGCGCGTCGGCTCCGACCCGCCGACCGCCGCCGAACTCCAGTCCGCCCAGCTCTGAGGAACAGGACGGATGGCCTTGGTGAGGGGCGTGCGCACCGTCCGCCGCGTCACCTGACGTCCTCGGAGACAGGCCTCGAGGACGGCTGCTCCGCTGCGACGTCCGCGGTCGTCGGTGGCGCCTCGGGGCGGTGCGGGGTCCGCTGTGCGCGTCCATGCCGCGCCCCGCCGACGCGGCCCCGCTACGAGGTCATCTATGCTCGGCGGCTGGCACGATGCGAACCGAGGGGTCGATCCGACAAGGAAGCCGCGCAATGACTGATCTTCCCGTCCGTCACTTCCAGGGCCGCGACGGCGTGGACCTGGTGTACCGCGAGATGGGCGAGGGACGGCCGCTGGTGCTGATCCACGGCTACTTCTCCACCGCGACGGTGAACTGGATCCGCTACGGCCACGCCGAGACGCTCGCGGCGCGCGGCCACCGGGTGATCATGCCGGACCTGCGGGCGCACGGCGACAGCGGCAAGCCGCACGACCCGGCCGCCTACCCGCCCGACGTGCTGGCCGACGACGGGTTCGCGCTGATCGAGGCGCTCGGGCTCACCGACTACGACCTCGGCGGCTACTCGCTGGGCGCGCGCACCGTCGTCCGCATGCTGGCGCGCGGCGCGACCCCCGCCCGCGCGGTCATCGGCGGCATGGGCCTGGACGGGATCGTCGACGCCGGCGGCCGCAGCGACCACTTCCGCCGCATCCTGACCAACCTCGGCACGTTCGAACGCGGCACGGCCGAGTGGCGGGCGGAGGCCTTCCTCAAGACCGTCGGCGGCGACCCCGTGGCGCTGCTGCGGCTGCTGGACTCCTTCGTCGACACGCCCCGCGAGGACCTCGCCCGCATCACCGTGCCGACGCTGGTGGTCGCGGGCGAAAAGGACCACGACAACGGGTCCGCGCAGGCGCTCGCCGACGTCCTCCCGAACGCCCGCTACGCCGAAGTCCCCGGCGAGCACATGAGCGCCGTCACCAAGCGCGACCTCGGCATCGCCATCGCCGACTTCCTGGCGTCCTGACCCGGCCGCGGCGATGAAGTCCCCGCGTCGCCGTCGCGGTCTGGCGTTCGGTCTGGTGCTGGCGTCCTGCGCGGCCGCCGGCGGCTGCGGCGCGGCCGCCGCGTGGTACGTCGGGCTGTTCGCGTCGAACGGCCGGTTCGACGGGCTGGACGCCTGCGCGCTGTTCCCGCCCGAGAAGGACATCGCCGCGCTGGTGCGGAACCCGGCACGCGAACCGATCGACTCCCGGCCGAAGCCGCTGCTCGGCGGCTGGAGCGGCGGGAACCTGCGGTCGGAATGCAAGTGGAGCAGCGTCCCCAAGGGGCAGGACGAGCCGTTCCGCACGGTGCGCGTGCACACCGAGACCATGAAGCGTTCCGGCCGCACCTCGGCCGAGGAACGGGCCCGCCTCTCCTTGGAATCCTGGTATCGCGCCCGGGCGGCCCGCCGCGACACCGACGCGCGCCCCATCGGCGTCGGCGAACAGGGGTACGCCAACACCGACACCATGCGTGCGGACCTGGTGTTCTTGCGCGTCACCGTCTACGACCTCCACGTCAAGTTCCGGGTGTCCAACGGACTGATCGACGTGTCCGCGCGCACGCACTCCAGGCCGTCCACCAAGGAGTGGGACCTGCTCGTCGACCTCGCGCGGAAGGTCGAAGCGAACGTCCGATCCTCCTGACATGCCGGTGGGATGCCGTCGGCTACGGCATCGCCAGAGATCGAGAGGCGCAGGACGAACGGCCACGTGCTGGCAGCCTGTCTGGATGCGGCGGGTGAGCCACATCGCATGCGGCGCACAGAGACATGACGCCAGCCGACTTCTGCGCGTCGAGCCCTTCAGCGGGCAGACGTCCGGTCGCCTCGACCCGGTGTTCCGAAGAAGCGGCCGCCGCGCTCCTCCCAGGCCCCGATTGAGACACACGACCAAGCGCGGATCCGAGGTGGAGAGGGTCGGCGCCGGACCGAGTGCTGGCGCCGCGCCCTGAAAGCAGCGGTCTGGTGAGGGGTGACGACCGCGGGGCGCCTACCAGGCGATGCATCGGGGGCATCGACCAGGTGCGAAGCGGAGGACCGAGCTCGACCAGGCGACGACCAAAGGCGGCCTGCGCGAACGCCTGGCCGCACCCTGGAATGTGCCGTCGCCCGGATGGCGGCAGGGTCGTACTCAGCTTGCTTCTCCGGCATGAATGCGGGGGCGCGGCAGCGTTCGGGCCCGGCCTGAGACAGAATGAACGCCCACCGCACCGGGCGTCGCCCCGGCGACCTGGGGGTCGACGGAAAGGCCGCCGGCCGTCCGGACCGGTGCGGTGGGCGGGCCTCGCGGGACGGGAATCCGCCGATCGGACGTCCGCTCACCGACCGGCGGGAGACTCGGCACCCCTACGAGACCACTCGATTACTCTACGCGATGATCTCATTACCCTGGGCGGCCGATCCTTAACCTTCGACCGGCGTTTCGCGCGTCCCCGCCAATGAAACCCCAGGCCGTCGGCGATGCCGGGGTCAGCTCACCCAGGCGAGGAGGGGCTCGCGCCGTTCGGGGTCGCGCAGGCGCGCCAGGGCGCCCTTCTCGAGCTGGCGGACGCGCTCGCGGGTCAGGCCGATCCGGTCGGCGATGTCCTGGAGGGTGTGCGGGCGGCCGTCGTTCAGCCCGTACCGCAGGGTCAGGATCAGGGCCTCGCGCGGCGGCAGCTGGTCCACCAGGGCGCGCAGCTCCTGCGCGAGATTCTCGAACTCCAGGGCCTCGGACGCCGGCACGGCGGTCGCGTCGGGGATCAGGTCGCCGACCCGGGTCTCGCCGTCCTCGCCGACCATGGTGTCGAGGCTGAGGGTCTCGCGGGCGGCGCGGCGCAGGTCCACCACCCGGTCGACGGGCTGGCCGGCCACGGCGGCGATCTCTTCGGCGGTCGGCTCGCGGCCCGCCGTCTCCAACTGCCGCTCGATCCGCGCCAGCCGGGTCAGCTCCTCCAGGATGTGCGCGGGCAGACGCACGGTGCGGGCCTTGTCGGCCAGGCCGCGTCCGATGGCCTGCCGGATCCACCACATGGCGTACGTGGAGAACTTGTAGCCCTTGGTGTAGTCGAACTTCTCGACCGCGTGGATCAGCCCGAGGTTGCCTTCTTGGATCACGTCCAGGATCGGCAGCCCGCGGCCGGCGTACTTCTTGGCGGCCGACACCACCAGCCGCAGGTTCGCCCGGATCATGTGGTCCTTGGCGGCCTGGCCGTCCCCGGCCAGCGCCTCCAGCTCCTCGCGCGTGGCGTCGGCCGTGCGCGGCGTGCGCCCGCGGCCGCCGGTGTCGAGCAGATGCCGGGCGTACAGCCCCGCCTCGATCCGCTTGGAGAGCTCGACCTCCTCCTCGGCCGTGAGCAGCGGCGTCGCGCCGATCTGCGACAGGTACTGGCCGAGCAGGTCCCGATCCTCGTCGGGCCCGTACGGCTCATACCGGGCATGACCGTTGGAAACGCGGGCCACCTTGCTCACCCTCGGTCGTCACGATCGCGCTGGGACGTCGGCGTTCCGAAGTCGAGCGTGCGCTGGTGATCAACGCGGCGGCGGACGTCCTGCCGCCGCTCGGCATGGCGGTGCCGCGCCCTGTCGGGCCGGGCGCGGTGCTGCGCGGCGGCGTCCGCGGTCAGGTTCCCGGCGCTCGAGGACGGCCGTCCCGCCCACGCCCGGCGGGCGTTCGGGCGGCGCCGAATGTCGTCACTCTCCAGCGCATGACGAACCATGGGCGCGTCCCCCTTCGGCTCGGCTCCTTTTCAGGCGCCGATTAATACCCCCAGGGAACATCCCAAACCCGGAGAAAGCGGAATTGTCAGCCCGGAGTGCAGGCCGTTCCGTTGAACGTGCAGTTGGACGGACGCATCGGGGAACCGCTCCCCTGGAAGAAGATCGTCGTGCTGGCGCCCCTGGGCAGCGCACCGCCGCTCACGACGATCGTGTACCCGTACCGCCGCCAGTCCTGCGGCCACAGCGCCGTCAGCTTCCGGGGCGGGTAGGTGAACGTCAGCCGCCAGGACGGCAGATCGGAATCGGTGTTGTTGACCACCACGTACGTGCCGTGGAAGGTGCCCTGCCAGGCGTTCGCGGTCGCGTACCGCACCGTGACCCGCCCGTCCGTGCGAGGCGGCTCGGGCGCGACCGGAGCCCGCGCCAGGGTCCGCTCCGGCTGCGGCCTCGACGGCGCGGAGGAAGGCTCGGACGAAGACGACGGGGCCGACGACGGTGAGGTCGCCGAGGGCGAGGGGGAGGTCGAGGTCGGCGACGCGGACGGCCCCTTCTGGAGCCCTCTCTGACGGACCAGCGGCTCCCCGCTGGCGTACGGGGCGGACGGCGACTCGGCGGCGCACGCGGACGGATCGCACTGCGCGGCGGTCTGCGGGGCGCGCGCGTTCACCCCGCCTCCGTCGCCGCCGAAGACCATGCTCATCACCAGGATGGTCACGACGAAGGTGACCAGGCCGAGGCCTCCGGCGGCCCAGGCCACCCCCGAGGGCCGGTAGCCGCGCAGACGCTCCAGCGCCCCCGCCTTCGGCCGCCGCCGCGCTCCCCCGGCACGGCGCTGCCTCGTCGGTCCTGTCCTGTGTTCTGCCATGCGCCCCATCCGTTCGTACCAGGACGAAGAAGGCCACCGAGCGTCGTCCCGCCTCCGGGACCGCCCCCGAGGCGCCGCCCAAGCGCATTGCCGCGAAGATCTTAGGGCAGATTCGAGCACGACCGCCGGTCCCGCGCGCCGAATGATTGGAAATCAGCCGCGCGGAGAACCCTCCACGGAATCCCCTACCGAATACCCAGCGGAAGGCCGAGACAACAGAGCGCACACCACCCGCCGCATTGCGTGTCCGACGCACCACGCCGAGCTCGCAGAATCGATCAGCATGGTCACAGTGAGCTACTTACTGACCTCCGGAGTTGCCCAACCGCCGAAATCCGCCGGCAAACATCCTCCCGCCAGTAGCGTGGCCTGGCTCACGTTCGGCCACTCATCGCCCCCGTTGATGCCGTCCATCCCCAGGAACGCCGGTGCATCTTCCGGCGGCCTCAGAGCGGCCAGGGGGCAGTGCTTTTGCAGATCTGCACACTCTGTGCGGAGTAATACTCCGTTATGGCGGCATACGGAACTGTCCAGCGAACAGTTCGCACAAGAGAGCGCGGCAGCAGGTCAGGCGGCTCAACTACTTCCTCAGTTCAGCTGACCGTTGCGCCGCTCCTAGCGTGGCGTTCGAGCGTCCGCATTCCGCCCAGCAGCGTTTGAACGCGGCGCTCTTCCGTCGGCCCGCGGGCGAGCAACCGTCCTCGGGGTGGCGCCCGCTGTGCCGGATGCGCAGTTGCTTGCAACCCTCGCCGAACCTGTGGTTGCCGACGGCGGAGGCGGTCACGCCGATCTTGCCGAGGAGCCCCGAGATCCGCGCGGATGCCCGATCAGGTCGCCCTACGCGACGACGAGGGTATTGCCGTCGGCCAGGCGTTTGAGGTGCGCGGCCGATGTAGGCGGCGCCGCTGGCGGGGGCGGACGCGCCTGCTCGTCCCCAGCCGTCCCCGAGCTTCCGGAGGATTCAAGATTGCTGCGCAAGTCCTTGAGGGCGAGTGCAGCGCCGTCCGGGTTCCAGGTGGCTCCACTACATGGGATGTGGCGGCGTGATCGGCGGGCGTCGAGACTACCGCGCGGTCAATGAAGTGGACAGCGTTGTCGGAAGCGGATCGTCGCCAGAAGGAGTGGATCGACACACGATGGCCGTCGATGTGGGCGGCGATTGCGGTGTCCGCTCACCGCAGGTCGCCGCCGCCGTCCTTGATGTGGCGCAGGAGTGCGCGCCATCGCCTGGGCTCCAGCACGAGTATGGCACCACTGCGATCGTGCGAATCCCTGACGAGCACGCGGCCCTCGTGCGCCGCCACCTCGACACAGTCGTCCGCTGGGTTGCTGGCGCTGCTCTTGCGCCAGACGAGGGCGCCCATCGACGACGTGCGTTCGACCATCCAGCACCCCTCTGTGAACGTCGCCGGCGGGACCTTGCCGCACGAGCCGTCCAGACAAGATCACCTACCAGGCTCAAGCCAAGCAGGGCATGACAAACCACGACCTTGTGGAAAATTTCCCGGACAAGAGTGTAAACGGTTTCAGTTATCCCGCCTACACCGGGAACACAAGATCACGTGATGTCGGTATGACGCCCGTCGGGCTTGGGGGTGCAGGTCGTCCGATCACCTCCCCATCAGTCCAGGTCAGATCGCCGGGAGCGGCATCGCTGGGTCAGGCCATCAGGTCCTCGGCCGCCTGCCGGATCAGGGCGAGGGATTCCTCGACCGGCAGCGCCTCGTCGAGGAGGGTCTCGAAGTTGTCGCGGTATTCGGCGATGCGCGAGTCGTCGCCGGTGATCATCACGCTGTTGCCCGGACGCCCCTCCAGGTACAGCACGTCGCCGAGGCCGCCTTCGAACTCCAGGAGAGTGAACGGCCCGTACAGGCCGAGATGCGCCCCTCGAGAGAAGGGGATCACGCGGACTTTGATCAGGTCGTCGTTCTCGACGGTGTCCGCGATGTGCCTCAGCTGGGTCGGCATGATCGCGGGATCGGCGCTGATGCCGACGTGCCGCCGGATCACGGCCTCGTCCATGATGTAGTACTGACGCGGCGGATTCTCGCGCCGGGCCAGCTCCTCCTGCCGCTGCATGCGCAGCTTGACGCCGAACGCCTGCTGCGTGGGGCTGACCATGCCGGTGCTGAGCACTTCGGCGTATTCGCGGGTCTGCAGCAGCCCCGGGACGACGGTGCCGTGGAAGCCCCTGATGTACGACGCACCCGCCGCGTACCCGACGAAGTTCAGGAAGGTGTCCTCGACCTCGCCCTTGTAGGCGTTCCACCAAGCGGGCTCGCGGGCACCGCGCGCCAGAGCCTGCAGCCTCTCCTGCCGGCTTTCAGACGTGACGTCATAGACCATCAACAGGGCCTGCAGGTCGGTCCGGGTGATGGCGTTCTTTCCGCCCTCGATGCGGATGACCTTGGACGGGGACCATTCCAGAGCCCGAGCCACCTGCTCCTGGGTCATCCCCTTCTCTTTTCGGAGCCTGACGAGCTCGCTTCGCAGCAGCGCGCTCTGCACAACCGGGCCCTGATCACTTGCCATCGCCAACGCTCACCCTGTGTAGCCCCAATGTGGTCTATGTCACATGCCGAAGTGCCATCTGGCAGTCGGACATCTAGCGTGCTGTCCGTCTGCACTCCGACAGCTTCCCTCGGCTGCGCCGTTTAGTTTTACCTCACCCACCTGCCGTTAAGTGGCCGGTTACACACACGACAGCTCGCCGACTGCTGCGCGGCACCCGACCATGTTGTACGGTGCTAGGTAGCAGACTAGCACCTGACATTAAGCTCACTGGCGTGTTAGGGTTGACGCAGCGTCAAAAATCAAGGGTGGCCTTTATGGTCGGCCCCCACGACCCGCGGCACCCGGGCGTTCCCGCCGGGCCGGCCGCACGAAGGAGGTTCAGCAGGTATCGAAAGTCCGAGCACTCCCCTGGAAACACCAAGGGCCACCCTGCGCTCTCCATCGATCAGTCGGTAGCCAGCCAAGCGAATCGAAGGAAAGCGGAGGGCGACCCTTCGGAACCGTCAGAAGTGTTTGCCGGTCGGCGACCGTCTGCGCTGTCACCGCAGTTCAGCCGTTGACCAGGACAAACACCTCCCGCGGATGCACCCAAGTCTAACCGCGATCACGCGGCCGAGGCTATAGGTGCCCGCGACTCGCCTCCCGCACCGCTCCGTCGCCGACGAGCCAGGAGGCGACGGACCGCGGTGCACGTGAGAGCCGCTTTCGAGACTTGGGATTCTCGGTCATGCGTACTCGACAGCTTTCACGGCGGACCGCCGACGCCTTCCCTGTGCGCCGTCGCCCCACGGCCATCGTCCGGCCGTCCGCCTCTCTGACGACGCCGCCCGCCATCGCTCACCTCTCGCCTGTCCCGTCCGGCGTCCCCTCGTCCGCCCGCGTCGACGCGGCGGAGGGGGACGGCGCCCGGCTCGGGGAGGCGCGATGACGAGCCCGCACACGCACCGTCACGACCCAGACGCCATCGTCACCCGCCCTCCGCTCCGTCCCATCGACGGCCGGCACCCCCGGCAGGCGGTGCGCGGGTGCAGCCACATCGCGGCGGCCGCGCCCCACACGGAGGTCCACCCCGACACCGACCGCGAATTCTGGGGAGCCCTCACCCACGACGAGCGCCAGGCGTTCGCCGCCTACGCCGAGCCGGTCCTGCTGCCGGTCGGCCATGTGCTGTGGCGCGAGGGCGACGTCGCCGACCAGGTGCTGGTCATCCAGTCCGGCTGGGTGAAGATCTCCGTCCGGCGCGGGCGACACGAGCACGTCATCGCCGTCCGCGGTCCGGGCGCCCTGATCGGCGAACGCGCCGCCATGCAGGTGCGGCGGCGTTCGGCCACCGTCGTCGTTATGGCCACCGTCCACGCGATGCGGTTGGCCACCACCGCGTTCGCCGCCATCCTCGCCGAGCACCCCCGGATCCTGCGCGTCGTCGAGGCGCAGATGTACGACCGGCTCACCGAAGGCGGCGACTCGTCCGTGTGCTTCCACGGATTCCCGCGGACGGCGGCGGCCGCGTCCGTCCCCTCGCCCCAGGATGCGCACGACGCTTCCGAGACGCCGACGGACTCCGCAGCGGCGACGGCCGGATTCGCGAGGGCGACCCCGACTTACACCGCGCCCGATGCCGTGGCCGCCCCCGCACCGGTGGCCGACATCCGCGCCGGGCAGAACTGCACGATCCTTTACACCGACATCGTCCGGTTCAGTGGCGCCCACCGCACCGACGACGACCGGCTCGTCGTGCGTCGCGTCATGTACGAGTTGTTGCGCGGCGCGCTCGAGGAGTCCGGGGTGCCGTGGGAGCCGTGCCACCACGAGGATCGCGGCGACGGCGCCCTGGTGATCGTCCCGGCCGAGATCCCCACCCGCTGCGTCGTCGATCCGATGCTGGCGCTGCTCACGGCACGGCTGCACCGCCACAACCGCGACGCCGACAAGGGCACCCGGTTCCAACTTCGGGTCGCCCTGCACGTCGGCCCGGTGGTACCGGACGAGCAGGGCGTCTCCGGTCTGGCGATCATCCAGACGGCGCGGCTGCTCGACGCGCCCGTCCTGAAGGACTGGATGGACCGCACCCAGGCCGACGTCGGCGTCATCGCCTCCTCCTACGTCTACGAGTTCGTCATCGCGCATGCGCCGGGTCTGGTCAACCCGGCCAGCTACCAGCGCGTGATCTGCAAGGTCAAGGACGCGGAACTGACGGGCTGGATGCACCTGTCCAGCGCCACCTTCCCTCCCGCAGCCTGACCGCCCCCGTCGCCTTCGCGCGCACCGCCGGGTTCTCACCCCGCACCCGGTCCGGTGCGCCCCCTCCTCGACCGGGACATCCCGTCGTCCCGAGGCCGCTCATACGACGGCAATGGCCTCATCTTCTCGACGGCCACCGCGCCCCAAGCTCCCCGAACCGCCGTTCAGCGGACACGCCTGTGGAAACCACACCGATGCGGTCCTGGCCGAAGATGACCTTCTTTACCTCGACGAAGGGCTGTTGCAGGACGGGGCAGACAACAGCCGGGTCGTAGATGTCACCGGGCCAACAGCGACGTTCGTACGCGGCCTCTTCCATCGCCCGACGCCCAGTCCTCAGGCTTCAAGATCGGCCTCGTCAGCTTCAATCTCGTCGTCCTCCGAGTACTCGCGACATCGACGCTCACGGCACCGCACGCACTATTGCTGCCCACATACTGTCCAGCCGGACATGGTGCAGCTGGTGCACGCCAGCGCAGACGCTGCGGCTCCAACCGCCGCCCCTTCTGCAGAGACGAAGCGCGTCGTGGCCGGTTGCTGCGCACCGCGCCTCGGGTCAGTGGCGACGACCCGTATCCTGGCGTGACTCAACGGTTGCGGCGAGCCGGTGCCGACCTGGGTGTCCCAGTCCCGAATCCGGTACCCGTTGCGGCGGTTCACCCGCTCACCCGACCGCTCGCCGTAGCCGGCCCCGCAGAACGCGTCGCCTCCGCGCTCATCAACGCCTCGGGCATTGACCGCAGCAGGTCCGGCTCACACGCCCCGATCTGCCCGGCAATCCGGCAGCCGGCGGCTGGTGCGCCACGCCTGGGGCCGCGGCTACGCCACCGAGGCCGCCCGCAGCGCCCTCGCCAGTGGCTCCGCGGGGTCCACACTGGTGTCATCGGCCATCGCGTCGTCTCCTTCGATCTTGGTCTTCGCTTCTCGAAGGATCACGCGGTGGCCCGCCTCATCACGACGCCATGCCCTCTGACCTGCTGGAACTCGTACACCATCTCCGTGGACGCAACCTTCGATTCATCGCTTCGGTGTTCATCGACGTGTGCTGACGGCCACCCCATGCCCGAAGCCGACTTCTCAGCGTCCGCTCGAGTCGTTCGCCCCCCGTGAAGCGGCCGCGCCGCCGACCCCGTCAGGAGGCCGACGGCGCGGACTGAGCGAACGCGATGACTAGGCGGCCGCCTTCACCCGCACGGCGCCGACCTGCACGGACAGCGCCCTGCCGGACAGCACCTGACGCAGCACGTCCGGCTTGTTGCTGATGATGCCGTCCGCACCGAGCTCGACGGCGTCGCGCATCGCGTCCGGATCGTCGATGGTCCAGGTGAAGACCTCCATGCCGAGCGCGTGCACCCGCTTCACGTACGCCGGGGTCAGATCGGCGTACCGCGGGTTGATCTGGTCGGCGTACCCGCCGAGCACGGGCAGCTCGTCGACCGAGGGCGTGCCGAGCAGCCCGATCGGCACCCGCGGCATGAGGGCGTGGAAGCGCTTCATCGAGTCCCAGTCGAACGACTGCACGACCAGGCGGCGCTTGCGCGGGTCCGGCCGCAGCCACAGCGGGTGGCGCTTGAGCTCGGCGGCGATCCGGCGCTCGATGCCCGGGTACAGCTCCGGCGACTTCACTTCCAGCAGCAGCCCGAGACCGCTGTGCTGCATCGCGCGCAGCGCCTCGCCCAACGTCGGCACCGGCTCGCCCTTGAACTCGTCGCCGAACCAGGACCCGGCGTCCAGCTTGCGGATCTCGGCGAGGGTGAAGTCGGCGACCCGCCACGGCGCCCGGTCGGGGAAGACCTCCTCCACGTTGGTGGTGCGCGACAGGGTGGTGTCGTGCATGAGGACGAGCTTGTGGTCCTTGGTCTCCTGGACGTCCAGCTCGAACATGTCCGCGCGCTGCTTGCGGGCCAGCTTGAACGCGGCGATGGTGTTCTCCGGAGCGTACGCGGAGGCGCCCCGGTGGGCCACGGCGGCGACCTTCCTGGGTCTTGACGTCACCGTGTCGGCGTTCGCGTCCGCCGCCGTTCCGGCGACGAGCGCGACCGTCATGGCAACGGCGAGGGTGAAACCGAGCCGTCGGAACATTGTCACCCCTTGCAACTAGGCGATGTCGGTCCAACCCTTGAGCCGTCCGATGACAGTCAAGTAACAAATGATTAGCAATTCTTGTAATCCCTGTGGACCAGACACGCCGTAGCGGCACTAACGGCTCGTCCTTATCCGGCTTTCCGCCAGTTCGTCCCGTGGTGCCGGAACAGCCGACGTCCCAGGTCATCGCCATGCCGTCGCCCCTTTCGCCACCGGGGACCCCGCTGCGCCGCATCACCGAGAACCCTCGGTCTTCACCGCACCACATCACAACAAAACAGAACGCAAACCATTTGTCACCACATCGCCGGATCAAAGCGAAAGGAAGGCATGAACTAGTTTCCGCTTCATTGCGTCAACTATCCGGGATGTCCTCCGCGGCATCGGAGGGTGAATCGGGTCTGCCGAAGGGCCTGAGCCTCGAAATTGCGGTGCGGGACGGCCTCGTCCGCCGACCGGCGACGGACGGTGCCGCCGCGTCGTCCGCCGAAGGGCTTCGGCGACGCCGGATGACGCGCGGGCGCGGGAAGAGCCGCCGCCTCGCGCCGGGGACGAGGGGCGGGACGGGTGTGGCGAGCCTGGTCGGCTTGCCGCGCCCGCGCAAGACGACCGAGGCCCCGAGCTGCCACTGCGCGGCCTCGTCCCTGTGCGCCGCGTCCAGCAGGGCGCCGGAGGCCAGCACGCGGCCGGGGAAGGTCGCGGCCAGGTCGCTGAGGCGGGCGGCCTCGTTCACGGGGTCGCCGATCACCGTGTATTCGAAGCGCTGCTCCGCCCCGATGTAGCCGGCGACGACCGTGCCCGCCGACACGCCGATGCTCGCGTCCAGCTGCGGAACCTCCGCACGCAGCCGCGTGGCGAGTTCCCGGGCGGCGCCGAGTGCGGCGCCCTCGGCGTCCTGGAGGCTGGTGGGCGCGCCGAAGACGGCCAGTGCGGTGTCCCCCGCGAACTTGTTGATCCAGCCGCCGTGCGCGGCGACGACGTCCACCACCACGCCGAAGAACGCGTTGAGCAGCGCCACGACCTGGTCGGGAGTGCGGTTCTCGGCCAGCCGGGGCGAATCCGCGATGTCGACGAACAGCACGGCGACCTCGCGGGTGCGTCCGCCCAGCCTGATGCCGTCGCTCTCCAACGCGAGGACGGCGACCTCCTCGCCGACGTGCCGTCCGAACAGGTCGCGCAGCCGCTGGTGCTCGCGCAGCCCGGCGACCATGTGGTTGAACCCGGCCTGCAGCTGGCCGACCTCGCTGGCGTCGTACACCGGGACGCTCGCGCCGAGGTCGCCGCGTTCGACCCGCGCCATGCCCTGCCGCACCGACTCGATCGGGTCGGCGACGGCGCGGATGGCGATGTAGGCGACCTGCATGCCGACGAGCAGCGCGGCCCCGCCCAGGCCGAGCACGGTGACGGCGAGCTGCCGGGTGTCGATGAGGCTCTCGACCAGCGCCGCGACGGCCACGCAGACGAGACCGAGAACCGGGACGGCGGTGCCGAGCAGCCAGGCCAGCATGATCCGCGTGGTGACGCCGGGCAGCCGCAGGCCGCGCGGCGGCCCGTCCGCCAGCACGAGCGCGGCCGCGGGGCGCAGCAGCCGCTCCGACAGCAGGTAGACGAGGGTGCAGGTCGTCATCGCGCCGAGCAGGCAGGTGAGCCCGGTCTTGACGGCGAGCCTGCCGGTGAACAGCGCCAGGTCGAGGACGGCCCATCCCGCGGCGCCCACGGCCCACATGCCGCCGACGAGGAGGGTCAGGCGCAGCGGCCCCAGCAGCACGGCGCGCCGCTGCTCCGGGTCGGGGACGCCCTTGTCGCGCACGAGCCGCACGACCGGCCGCCACAGCCGCAATCCCAGCAGCAGGGTCACGGGCGCGGCGACCACCGGGTAGCCGAAGAACGAGGTGGTGTTGACGACGCGCGCCCGCTCAGGGTCGGGAAGCGGCGGATCGGGGACGACGAAGATGGCGAACAGCAACACCACGAGGGCGCCGCCCAGGTTCGCCAGGCTCACGACGACCAGCAGCACCCAGCGGACGCGCATCTCCAGCATGGTGCGGGGCACCCCGGGGAACTTCAGCCTGGTTCGGAGAACGCGCGACATCGCCCTGCCGGTCACCTGCGTCCTCCCCGGTCTCCCGAGGTCCTCGACCGCCGCCGTCCACTGGGTAACCGCGACACGTCTCACCTTAAATCGCGGTGAGGACGGCGCGTCGGTGAAAGTCGCAGCGTGACGCGCAGCCGCTCGCCGCCGCACCAGGGCGGCGGCGAGCGGCGATGAATTCCGCGGTCAGGTGCGGTCGGCGGACGCGGTGGCGACGGGCACGCGGGCCCGCTCGGCGGAGCCGCGGCGGACCAGCGGCCACCCCACGGCGATGACCACCATCCACGCCGCCATCACGTACAGCGCGACCCGGGTGTCGGCCTCCCAGGCGATCAGCAGGGTGACGAACGCGAAGAACGCCAGCACCAGGACGTTCGTGTACGGCGCACCCGGCATGCGGTACGGGGAGGGGGCGAGCCGTCCAGCGGCGACGGCGCGGCGGTACCGCATGTGGGCGACGACGATGACCGTCCACACCATGAGGGCACCGCCGGTGGACACCGAAGTGATGTACTCGAACGCCTTGTCCGGGACGATCGCGTTCACCACCACGCCGATGCCCATGACGACGGCGGAGATCACCACGGTCAGGACGGGCACGCCTCGGCTGTTGAGCCGCGCCAGAATTCGCGGGCCGTCGCCGTTGACCCCGGCGGTGCGCAGCATGCGGGACGTGGAGTACAGGCCGCCGGCGTTGCAGGACGACAGCGCGGCGGTCAGGACGACGAAGTTGACGATGCCCGCCGCGGCCGGAATGCCGATCTTCGTGAAGGCCAGCACGAACGGGCTGGTGCCCTCCTCGAACTCGGTCCAGCTCACCACCGACAGGATCACCAGCAGGGAGCCGAGGTAGAACAGCGCGAACCGGATCGGCAGCGCGTTGATGGCCCGGGGGATGTTCTTCTCGGGGTCCTTGGCCTCGCCCGCGGTCACGCCGACGAGCTCGACGCCCAGGTAGGCGAACATCACCATCTGCAGCGTCATCAGGGTCGCGCCGAACCCTTGCGGGAAGACCCCGCCGTGCGACCACAGGTTGGTCACCGAGGCCGTGGCCCCCGCGTCGCTGAACCCGAAGATCAGGACCGCCAGCCCGACCAGGATCATCATCACGATCGCGGCGATCTTGATCATGGCGAACCAGAACTCCAGCTCGCCGAACAGCCGGACCGAGACGAGGTTGATCACGAAGAGCACGACCAGCGCGATCAGGGCGGTCTTCCACTGGTCGAAGCCGGGCCACCAGTACTGGATGTACTCGCCCGCGGCGGTCAGCTCGGCCATGCCGGTCGTCACCCAGATGACCCAGTACGTCCAGGCCGTCGCGTAGCCCCAGAACGGGCCGAGGAACTCGCGGGCGTAGTCGGCGAACCCGCCGGGGGCGCGCCGGTACGTCAGCAGCTCGCCGAGCGCCCGCATCACGAAGAACAGCGCCAGCCCCGCCACCGCGTAGGTGAGGATCAGACTGGGGCCGGCCTTGGCGATGTTGGTCCCCGCACCGAGGAACAGCCCGGTGCCGATGGTGCCGCCGATCGCCAGCATCTGGATCTGTCGGGTGCCGAGCGCCCGGTGATAGCCCATCCCGGCAGGTCGTGCCTCTCTAGGGGGCCTGTCGGCAGTGTCAGGAGCCATACGCCTTGTAGGCCTTTCTCGCTCGCCGCCGTCCTGTAGGACGGCTTGTCTGTGGTGCCGCTTGTGGCGGACCGCACACATAGTAGGGATTTGCCAAACGGCCACCGAAAGGGGCCCATCCAGCACGAACGCCACGTACCCACGACCGGACGTCACGATACGCAACGGTGCGGACGCTTTACGCAACATCCCTGCCGCCGCCCTGAGACCCGCTCCTACCAGCGCCTCGACCTCCACAGGCCCGGCAAGCCCGGTTCAATCCCGGGTCTCGGGGGTCGCGATATCGAGTTGGCGCTCACCTCGGGCATCGCGTATGCTCTCGGTCGTTGCCACACACCGGCGAGAGACCGGTCAGGGGAACACCTCCGGAGCGGTTACGCTCAGGAGAGCATGGTCCTGTGGAGCAGTTAGGAGTGCTCGCCACCCTGTCAAGGTGGAGGCCGCGGGTTCAAATCCCGTCAGGACCGCCAGGCGTGCCGCCGTCTTCGGCGCGTCGCGGGCAGGTAGCTCAGTTGGTACGAGCGTCCGCCTGAAAAGCGGAAGGTCGGCGGTTCGACCCCGCCCCTGCCCACACGATCCACCAGCTTCAACACAGCGCCCGACCAGCATTGATCCGGTCGGGCGCTGTTGTTATCGCATCCGGTCGTGTCCGGTCATCACCGGCGGACGGCGGTCAGACGTGCCCAATACGTGCTGAAAACTTAGGTGGGCCGTAGGGCAGCCTCGGTCCTGTACTTGCCTGCTTCGTCCCGCCAGTCAATGCGGTTGGCGTAGACGCAAAACAAGACCTCGACACGAGTGATCTCCCCAAGCTTCCGAGAGCCCGCCCCTTCTCTCCAAGCGCCGCGCGTAGACCGTCATCGTGACCCCGATGTCGCTATGCCCGACGATCTCCCGGACGACGTGCGGCGGGACGCCCAAGTCCAGCAACAGCGACACGCACGCGTGCCGGCCGAGGACAAGGAGAAGCCGCGTGCTGATCGAGCACGTGGGCCCAGGACGGGCACTGGACGGTTGATCAGGTACAGGCGCAACCGGACGAAGTCTTGGGGGGCTGCGTGGGGTCGAGGGCCTTCTCATCGGAGGTGCCGCAGCAGGTGTTGCCGTCTGCTGAGTCGGCAGCGCTCTTGCCGAGGGTGTCGGCGTCGGCCTTGACCGTGTAGAACTCCCACGGTTCGCCGCCGGGCCCCTGGACCCAGACCTTGTCCTGCACCGCGTAGCAGCACGAGGTGTCCTTCTCCTCCAGGGTCACGAGCCCGGCTTCGGTCAGACGCTTGGCCGCCTCGGCGACGAACTCGGAGTTCTCGACTTCGACCCCGAGGTGATCCATGCGAGTCGGCTCGCCGTCCTCGCCCTCGATCAGGACGAGCTTGAGCGGCGGCTCGGTGATGACGAAGTTGGCGTAGCCCGGCCGGAGCTTGGCCGGCTCGGCGCCGAACAGCTTGGAGTAGAAGGCGATCGAGCCTTCCAGGTCGGACACGCGCAGAGCGAGCTGGACGCGGGACATGCGGTTCCTCCTCGTGTCGTGGGCGGTGTCGGCCGGTCGTCGGTCGGCAGATGCCCCGGCGGACGCTGTTTAGATGTCTGTCTAAGCAGCCGGTGACCCGAGTTTGCATCCCTGCATAGATGGATGTCAAATTAGAGGCATGTCTAAGCAGCGCCTGCCGATCGTGAACCCCGTCGACACCGAGGGGCCGTGCTGCGCGCCCCTGGTCTGCGAGCCGTTGAGCGAGACCGAGGCGGCCGAACTGGCGCCGTTGTTCAAGGCGATCGCCGACCCGGTCCGGCTGCGGCTGCTGTCGTTGATCGCCTGCCACGAAGGCGGCGAGGCGTGCGTCTGCGACCTGACCGCCGCGTTCGACCTCACCGCGCCGACGATCAGCCACCACCTGAAGGTGCTCAAGAAGGCCGGGTTGATCGACTCCGAGCGGCGCGGGACCTGGGTCTACTACTGGCTCAACCCCGGCGTCCTGGAGCGGCTGTCGGCGATCCTGGGGCCGCGCGTCACCGCGGCTGTTTCGTGACCGACACCGAACCAGACGCCCGCACCGCGCCCGCCGGCGCCCGGCCCACGGACGCCGTAGCGGCCCGCCTGTCGGCGGTGCGCCGCCGCCTCATCCTGCCGGAGACCTCATGACCCAGGCCGCCGATGTACCCGAGGTGCTGTTCGTGTGCGTCCACAACGCCGGACGCTCCCAGATGGCCGCCGCCCTGCTCGACCACTACGCCGCCGGACGGGTCCGCGTCCGTTCGGCCGGGTCTGCACCCGCCGACGAGATCAACCCCGCCGTCCGCGCGGTAATGGGCGAACTCGGCCTGGACCTGTCCAAGGAGTTTCCCAAGCCCCTCACCGGCGAAGCAGTTCAGGCCGCCGACGTGGTCATCACCATGGGCTGCGGCGACGTCTGCCCCGTGTTCCCCGGCAAGCGCTACCTCGACTGGCAGCTCGACGACCCCGCCGGACAGCCGATCGAGAACGTCCGGTCCATCCGCGACGAGATCGACGCCCGCGTTCGCGCCCTGCTCGCCGAACTCCTGCCCGCCGACGCCTGACGCGCCCCGTGCATCGGCCGCCGGTCTTCCTCACACCCAATATATCGTCTATCGTCGATGGACGATGAATGAGCAGAAGGGGCCGCTCGACCGACCGACGGCGACCGAGTACGCGTCATGGTTCAAGGCACTGGCCGACCCGACGCGCGTCCAGATCGTGTCCCTGCTCGCCCGGCAGGGACGGCCGATGAAGGTCGGAGAGATCGTCGACGCCGTCCACGTCGGGCAGTCGACCGTGTCCGCACACCTCAAGGTGCTGGCCGAGGTCCGGTTCGTGCTCGTGGACCAGCGCGGCACCTCCCGCTTCTACCGGATCAACACCGCGTGCGTGGAGTGCTTCCCCACCGCCGCCGATCTGGTCATGGGACGTCCCGCACCGACCGCTCCGACGTGCCCACCCGAAGGAGACGTCTGATGCCCGACGCCCACATCACCGGCACCCCCACCACCGACGAAATCGTTGCCCGCTACTCCGATCTCGCCCGAGCCGTCCTTGCCGGCGACACCCCGCGCGACGGAGGCGAGTGCGGCGATTCCTGCTTCGGTGCCGCCTCCTACCAGGCCGAGGACCAGGTGCCCGAAGCCGCTCTACGTGCGAGCCTGGGATGCGGCAACCCCCTCGCCGTCGCAGAGCTGCACCCCGGAGAATCCGTGCTCGACCTCGGATCAGGCGGCGGCCTGGACGTTCTCTTGTCGGCCCGCCGGGTCGGCCCGCCGGGTCGGCCCGACCGGAATCGCCTACGGCCTGGACGCCAGCGACGACATGCTCACACTCGCCCGCGCCAACGCCGCCCAGGCACGAGCCGACAACGCCCGCTTCCTCCACGGCCACATCGACGACATCCCGCTGCCGGCCGGAAGCGTGGACGTAGTCATCTCCAATTGCGTCATCGACCTCGCTACCGACAAGGCCCGCGTCCTCTCCGAAGCCTTCCGCGTCCTGCGCCCCGGCGGGCGGCTCGGCGTCAGCGACATCATCGCCGAACCCGGCCTTGACCCCGACGAGCGCGCCGCCGCGGAGCAGCGCATCGGATGCGCCGCCTCCCCTCTCACCGCCGAGGAGTACCGCCGCGAACTGCACGCCGCGGGGTTCACCGGCATCACCATCACCCTCACCGCCGACACTGGGGACGGGCTGCACGCCGCCATCGTCCAAGCCGCCAAGCCCGCCAGCTAGCCGGGACAACGCCATGCCACTCCACCAGCCCCCCGGCGTCGCCATCCGCGCCATGGAACGCCACGACGCCGACCAGGTACTGACGATTTACCAGCAAGGCCTGGACACCGGACATGCGAGCTTCGAGACCACCGCACCCACCTGGCAGGAGTTCGACGCCGCCAAGCTCGACCGTCACCGGTTCGTAGCGATCGACCCCACCGCCGAGCCGAGTAGCAACGTGCTCGGCTGGATCGCCGCCAGCCCCGTTTCTGACCGCTGCTGCTACGCCGGGGTAGTGGAGCACAGCATCTACATCGCCCCCCACGCTCGCGGACAAGGCGTTGGGGCCGCCCTGCTGGCCGTGTTCATCGCGTCCACCGAGGCCGACGGCATATGGACCATCCAGGCCGGCATCTTCCCCGAGAACACGCCGAGTCTCCGCCTGCACACCAAGGCAGGCTTCCGCACGGTAGGCACCCGCCAACGCCTAGGCCGCCTCCACGGCCGGTGGCGCGACGTCGTCCTACTGGAGCGCCGGAGCCCCACCATCCTGTAACCCGATCAGCCCCGGACGAGCGGCGAGGAGACAGCGCTGCAGGTCGACGACCCACCGCGTGCAATCAAGGCGATGATCAGGGGTCAATCACGGCCACTTGCGGCATGTCCAAACGCCAGGTCAGCGGTTCCAGCCAGCGCAATCGCAATGCTTTCCAAGCTGACAGCAGGCGTTCGCTCGGGAGCGTCCGGTACAGCATGCGCGCTGGTAGGTGATGGTGGCCAGCTCCCTGCCACGCAGGCCCCAGAACAGGCGCCCACAAGGGCCCGTGCCAAACTCGGCAAGGTGCTGGCCTGGCGACGGGCCCCAGGGTGCAGCAGCTAGTGCAGGTGTCGGGTGAAGAAGCCCATTGCGTCTTCCGCTGCGTAGTGTGGGACACCGGTGTGCCCGCCCATGTTGGCGAGCAGTGTCTTCTCCTTGGAGCCGAAGGCGTCGAACAGGTCCAGGGCCGCCTGCCGATCGTTGTTTTCGTCATCCCACTGCAGGAGGACGTGCAGCGGAATGGTGACGTGCCGGGCCTCCTCGAACATGATGCGAGGCACGAAACTCCCTGCGAAGAGGCCGGCGGCGACGATGCGCGGCTCGACCACCGCGAGCCGGATGCCGATGGAGATCACTCCCCCCGAGTAGCCGACTGGGCCGCCGATCTCGGGCAGCGTGAGGAGGACGTCCAGGGCGGCCTGCCATTCCGGGACCGCCTTCTCGACCAGCGGGAGGACGAGGGCATCGATGATCTCGTCACTGACCGGTTCGCCCGCCTTCACAGCTCGGCGCAGGTCGGCGCGGGCCTGCTCGACGGCGGCCCAACGGGGCCGGTCGCCGCTCCCGGGCAACTCGATGGTGGCTGCGGCGAAGCCCTGCGCCACGGAGTGCCGGGCCCGCGCCAGCAGCCGCGGGTACATCGTGTGCAGTCCGAGCGGAGGGTGGCCGAGCAGGATCAGCGGGACAGGTGCAGATGCGGATGTAGGCGTCCAGAGAATGCCGGGGATCTCATCGAGGGTGAATTCGCGTTCGAGGACGCCGCCGTCGAGAACCTGTTCAGAGGTGAATCGCATGGTCGTGCCTTCCGGGAGTGCTCTTGAACGGCGCTCCCGGACGACCTATCGCCCAGCCGTGCCTCCTGAGGGGAGCACCCATGTCGATGCGTTCACGGGTACCACCTCCTCGTTCTCTTGCACGGCCCCCCGGCAAGGTAGCAGTCGGTCGCCATGGGCCTCCAACAGGTTTTTCGGCCGTCACTGAGTGCGGGCACAACAGGTGGGCATGCTGAAGACCCGGCTGTGCTGAGCACAGCCGGGTCTTCCTGTGGGGGCTACTCCTGGGTGCGGAGGCGGTTGACTACGAAGAAGCCGACTGCTGCGGCCAGGGTGGCTACGCCTTCGCCTATGAGGCAGATGGTCTTCTCGCTGTACCAGTGCGGGTCGTGCATGGCGGGGATCGGGCCCAGCCTGCCGACGTCCACGTAGTAGTAGAGGAGCAGGGCTCCGACGGCGCTTCCGGCGACGAGGAAGGCGATGGCGTACGTCCACTTGCGGGCCCAGGCCAGGACCAGGACGCCGGCTACTGCGGCGAGGATGGCTTGGGCTCGGAAGAGGTCGTCGCCAGGGATGGCGCCACCAGCGCCGCGCGGCCCCGGCTCCATCTCCGGTGCGAAGTCCCAGTGGACCCAGGCGTCGACCGCCAGGCCCACGGCCACGAGAAGGCGAAGCAGGATGTCCATACCAATGGAACGTGTGCCTGCCGCCGATGGATCAATTCGTGCCGCGATCGGTCATCGGCGAACGTGCGGGTGGTCGCTGGAGGTGCCGGACGCGCTTTCGTGATGCGGCCGAGCGGTGGGAGCGCCTGTGAGGCGGTTGTGGCCGGCATTTCCGTGACCCTTGTTGAGGGCCGCCTCGACCAGCTGCGTGGCGAAGTCGACCGCAGAGGTCTTGCCGCGTCAGCGTGGTGATGTCCGGCGCCTGCACAACGACGGGACCAGCTGTTCGGGAGAAACCGCGGACGAATTGGTTGATGCAGTGTTGGCTGGACCATGCGGTACGGCCCGCTGTTGACGCGGTGCCCTGCCACTGGCCTGCGCGGTCATATGGGCAGTGGCGGTTCGCCGAGGTTCCTGTCAAGGCGGTGTAGGCGAACTCGACCGTGCTGACTGCTGCAGTACCTCGTCCCCCATCGTCGTGTCGGCGGCAGCGCCTACTGCTGGCCGGCCCGCGGGTGCTGGATGAGCCGACCGCGGCCCTAACTCTGGGGACCGCCGACGCGATCATCCGGGACCGTCCTGACCTGGCCGGGCGGCACGGCGCCACTCGCGATCCACACAGTCATATCGGCTTGGTGACCTGGCTACTAGCGCCGTTTCATGGACGGATCAGCCCCCGCACATGAGGCTGGCTCGAGATGAGACGGTGTGGGTTTCGATGGGCATTATGGGCAAGGCGCCATAGCGAGCGTCGGCACGTGCTGTTCCCCTGGCTGCGGGCTTCTTGTGAAGGCGCGGGGTCGCAGAAGCTGCGACCGGCACCCGCCAGACGTACCTGCCCTCGCGTTGCTGCCGCTGACCTACGGGGCACGGCCCCCGTCACGGCACCGCAGTGACACGGCCGCTCGTAAGCCAAGACAATTCGAATCGCCGTCCTTCTGAACATCTGACTGCGGCGATCCGTCACTGGCCCGGCCCATGGCATGACTCCAGACCGCTGAACATGCTGAGTGCCTTGAGAGGTGGGCTTGCCTCCCGTGACAACTCGCTTGGCCACGCCTGAGATCGCACGCTCTGCGGCGCTCCATACGGCCTCGGTGGCATTGGCAGCCTTCGCGGCACGGCAGGCGGCCCCTGCGGCGGCTCATGAGGCTCGGATGGTGCGGCCCCTTGCGGGAGTGCAATATGTGCGGCTCGCTCGGCGGGGGATCGAACACCGTGTCATCCCTGTTCATCAGGCTTCTGGTCGGCGCGTGTTCCTCAACGAGCTGGACGTCGCTCGACTGCGGGGTGTCGGGCTTCGCGCAACGTTCTTGGGCACGCTGGCTACGTTGGCAGGCCGGATCCGTTGGGCTGTGGGGCGCCTCCATGACAAGGAATCCGGCGCACGGATCGACCGAATCTGCCCTTCCGAGGTGGCGCTGGCGCTGGTTGGCGCTCAGCATCGTCGGGCTTGCATTCGGGGGTTCATAGGACGCCCGTGTGTTGGCTGCGTGGGGCTGGTGCCCATGAGGGTGCGGTGGGCATGGGCGGGGTGTAGCGGTACCGGTGCGGAGGGGTGGGAGTTGGGCGAGTACGACGGCGTTCGTGTTTGGGGAAGGTCAGGACGGCCAGCATGGCCAGGGCCACCGCGCCTACGCGCAACATGAACAGAGGACGGTCTTGGGGCCAGGGCTCTCCGAAGATGAGCGTCGCCGACAGCAGCAGGTGAAGCTTCGCCGTCAGTGTGAGGACGGTGACGAACAAGCTCAGTCGGCAGCGTTGGAGCCCGATGGACAGCAGCGTCAAGCCGAACACCCCGGCGAGCAGGAAGAGGTAGGGGTGTGGGGTGAGGTGCACGTCCAAACGACCGTCGGCGAGTGTCAGTGCTGTGCCGAGGCCGAAGACCTCGGCCGTCCCTAGGAGGACGCCCGCGCCCACGCCGTAGGCGATGCCGGTGAGGCGCCGTGCGTGTCGTCCTTCGCGGGCGCGGTCACGCACGGTGAACATCCACAGTGGGATGGCGAGGGACGGTACGACGACTGCCGCGAGTGTCCACCATGGCAATGCGTCCGGTGCGGCCAGTGCGTCTTCTCTGGTGGGCAGGTTTACGGCGAAGCGGGGGGCTGTTTTCACGGCGACTGATGCCGCCGCCGACGCCATCGCGGCGACTGTGAGGAGCATCCCCAGCCATTCCCGTCCGGCGAACCGTTCGCCGAACGAGAGGTGCCCTACGAGCAGTACGAGGATCAGGCCGAATCCGTAGGCGGGCAGTGCGGCCGCCAGCGGGAGGCTGAGCAGAGCGATGTCCCCCATCGCGAACCCCGTGACGAGCAGCAGCAGGCCCAGCAGCCAACGCCCGCTGCTCAGCGCCTGCGTCATCACCGCCAGGGGACGGCGGCCGGTCAGCGGTGACATCGCCCGTGTGGCCGTCTTGAACACGACGAACGCGACGATGTAGACGACCTGGGCGGCGCATGCGAGCAGTACCGCTGTCACGGCGCGAACCTCCGGGGGGCGACCTTTCAGGCGGGCACGGAGTGAAAGCGGCGAGGCGGCGTCATCCGGACGTCGGGACGGCGCCCTGCGAAAAGGATGTTGGCACAGCCGTCGCGTCGTTGGATCTACGTCGAAGCAGGAGATTTTCGCTGATCTATGTGCGCAGTTGAGTAAAGGGGGCGTCAAAACGGCGTCGCGAGGGCGGCGTGTTCGCCGATGGTGTCCAGATGAGGTCAGCCTCGGTGCGCGCGGCGCATTGCTCGATCACTCTGTGTAACGGAATGATTGCTTCGCGCACCCGACCACGGGATGGTGATCACGTGACGCTCGGCAGGACGAACCCGGCCCCGACCCGACGGACGCGGGAGCTTGCGCATGCCGACGCGCGCCGGTCCACCGTCGCCGTGACGTCATGACCGCCTCGATGGACGCCCTCGGCGACCGGCTGGCGCTGACCGGCGGGGCACGGCAGGGCAGGACCGCCCGCCGGCTCGTCCGGGAGCGCGCGGCCAAGGTGGTGGACGACCCCGCGGCGTTGGACGACATCGAGTTGATGACCGCGGAGGCGGTCGCCAACGCGGTCCTGCACGGCACCGGGGTGGTACAGGTGGACGTGGCGACGGACGGGCGGCGGCTGCGCGTCGAGGTCCGCGACGAAGGCCCCGCGCGCCGCGCCGTGCGGGACCCAGGGGACGGCGCGGCGTCCTCTGCGGGCCGCCCGTGCCGGGAGCCCGACGTTCTGCCCGCGAATGCTTCGCCGGTGAGCTGCGACGCGTCGTCCGGGCGGCGCCACGAGCCGGACCGGCATCCGGCCGATCACGGCCGCGGCCTGATCGTGATCGACAGTCTGTCCGACGAGTGGGGGCTCGAGCAGACCTCCACCGAGACGGTGCTCTGGTTCGTCGTCAGCACCTGACGCGTCCCGCCGTCAGCCTCTCGGCACGCGGATCGTCTCGGCCCAGGAGGGCGCCGCCGAGCCCGCGCCGATCACTACCGCGATCAGCCGGCACGCCGCGGGTTCGTCCGGCCAGGGGGTGTGGCCGTCGGTGAGGACGATGACGACGCTCGGCGGGTGCGGCGCGTCCAGGGCCTGGCGGATCCCGACCCGCATGTCGGTGCCGCCGCCGCCCTTCAGCTCGATCTGCTCGGCGGCGGTCACCCGGGACGCGGCCTGCACGTCGGCGTCGCAGCTGAGCACGGTCACGCGGTCGCCGCGCACGCCCACCTCGCGCAGCACCCCGGTGACCTCGGCGAGCGCCGCGCCGAGTTCCCGGTCGCCCATGGAGCCGGAGGTGTCGATCACGATGGCGACGCGCGGCAGCGGGCGCCGCAGGCTCGGCAGGACGACGCCGGGCAGCGCCGAGCTTCGGCGGGACGGGCGGCGGTAGGTGTAGTCCACGGCGCCGCTCGCCCACGACAGGGCTTCGCGCACGGCCCCGGCCAGCACCCGCCGCCAGTCGACGACGGGTTCCAGGACTTGGTCGGCCCAGCGCCGCCATCCGGCGGGGAGGGTGCCCCGATTGCGCACGTGGGCGCGCATGGCCTCGGCGGTGTGGCGGCGGATCGCCTTGGCCTCGGCCTCGGTGACGCGCGGGGCGGCGCCGTCGGCGTCGTCGAGCTGCCACGGGGTGGGCTCGCCGTGCGCGCCCGGTCCGCAGTCGAGGACGGCGTCGGACGCGGGCAGCCGCGGCAGGTACTCCTCGAACAGCCGTCCCGGCGGCAGGTCGAAGGCGTCGGGGGTGACGCGTCCGGCAGGCAGCCGCAGGCCGTCGGCGAGCAGGTCGTCGTTGATCTCGCAGTCCTGGGCGAGGTTGACGCGCAGCCGGTCGCGGCGCTGTGCGGGCGGGATCCGGTCGGCGCGGCCGTGGTGGTCGCGCAGCAGGTGCGCCGCCTCGTGGACCCACACGCCGGCCAGTTCCTCCACGGGCGTGGCGTCGACGAACGCGGGCGACACGTAGCAGCGCCAGTGCCGGTCGACGCCCATCGTCGGCACGGCGTCGGTCGGGACGACCGACAGGGAGTACAGCGCGGACGCCAGGTAGGGGCGTTCGGACGCGGCGCGGAACCGGGCGGCGAGCAGCTTCGTCCGGTCCAGGTCGTCGGCGGCGGACATCAGCGGTCGCCGGTGAGCGCGCCGGACAGGTGGAGCAGGTCGACGAACGCGTCGATGCCGTCGGGCACGGGCCAGTCGGTGTCGCGCAGGGCGGCCAGGTCGACCGCGGCCCGCGCCGCCACGTCCGGGACGCCCGCGTCGACCGCCTTGGCCAGCACGGTCCAGGCGGCGTCCCAGCGGCGCCGTGTGGGCCGTGTCTGGACGGCGGCGACCACGGAGGTCAGGAACGCCAGTTGCCGGTCGCCGCGGTCGGGCAGCGTGAAGGCGTCCGGGTCGGCGAGGACGCGGTCGGGGTCGGGCAGGTCGAGGTTGTCCAGGTAGGACAGCAGTTCGAGGCCGGCGCCCTCGCCGACCGCGCCGATGACGACGGCCGACAGGGCCTCCCGTCCGGCGCCGGTCGCGTACCCGACCGCCAGCAGCCGCAGCGCCATCTCCCAGGTGCGGGGGGACGGCCACGCGCCGCCGCGTGACTCGGCGTCCCCGGGGAGCTGGTGGGTCAGGCCGGGACGCGCGGTGAGGAAGCCGGACACGGCGCTGCGGGCTCGGGCTACCGCGGACGGCATCCGCGCGGGGTCGATCTTCGGGAGGGAGACCTGCGGCCAGGTGCCCGCCATGCCGCGCGCCACCGTCCGCGGGTCGTGCGTCCAGTGCAGGTGGACGAACCGGTTGGCCAGCGGCGGGCTGAGGTGCCAGCCGTCGGCGGCGCTGGACGGCGGGTTGGCGGCGGCGACGACGCGGACCGGTTCGGGCAGGGTGAGGCTGCCGACGCGGCGTTCCAGCACCACGCGCAGCAGGGCGGCCTGCACGGCGGGCGGCGCGGACGACAGCTCGTCGAAGAAGACCAGGCCGCGTCCCGCGCGGGCGAGGCGCACCGCCCAGTCGGGCGGCGCCATCGGCACGCCGGTGACCGCCGGGTCGTCGCCGACGATCGGCAGCCCGGCGAAGTCGGACGGTTCGTGCACGCTGGCGATCACCGTTTCCAGGGGGACGCCGAGGCCGTCGGCGAGCTGGCGCATCGCGGCGGTCTTGCCGATGCCCGGCTCCCCCCACAGCAGGACAGGCAGGTTCGCGGTGACCGCGAGCGCGAGCGCCTCGAACCGGTGGTCCTCGGCGGGTTCGGTGCGCCACGCCCCGACCCGCCGGTTGAGCTCGTCGGCCGCGGCCAGCGGGTCGTTCCGGTCGTGCTCGTGGGCGGGGTCGGCGGCGGTCATGCGTTGCCTCCCTGCGCGGCGATCCGGTCCTTGAGGAAGTCCAGATCGCTGCGCTCGCGGAAGTCGATGAGTTCGGCGAGGGTCATGCCGCCTTCCGGGTGGACGACGCGGACGTCGGTGCGGGCTCCGGCGTCCACCAACGCCCGGACGACGTCCGCCGGGCCCTGGTCGACGGCTTGGAACAGCGGGGTGCAGCCGCGCACGTCTCGCTGCTCCAGGTCGAGCCCGGCCTCCAGCAGGCGCGGCAGCAGCAGCCGATGGTCGGCGTGGTACAGCAGGTGCAGCAGGGTGCGTCCTTCGCCGTCGCGCGCGTGGGGGTCGTGACCGAGGTCGAGCATGCGGAGGACGCCGCGCGTGTCGCCGTGCAGCATCCTGTTGAACAGTTCGCGGCGTTGTTCGCGGACGGCACGCGGCAGCCGCCCCGTGGAAGCCTTCCAGCCCTGGCGGACGGCGAAACAGCCGGCGACCTTGCCGCCGAACGCGCCGAGGGCCTGTTCGCGCCGCCGCTCCTGTTCGCTGTGGTCGTGTGTGCGCAGGCCGCCGTCCTGATACGACACCGTGTGCCAGACCCCTCGGCAGCGGACGCGGACGACGGGCGGCGGCTCGGGGTCGGGCGGGCCGATCGGGCGCCCGCCGCCGGCGGCGTCCCGCGCCGGGAACAGCGCCGACCGGACCAGCGGGTGCAGGTCCTCGGGCGTGAGCCGGCCGGCGCGGAGCAGGTCGAGGTCGGGCAGGCGCCGCCAGTACACCTCGGGCAGCGGATGAGACGTGACCTTGCCGGGGAGCGACCGGCCGGGCCGCGAATCTCGGCGGAGGGTCAGGCGGACGACGCCGTCGCCCGTCGGGCCGTCATCGGCCTGTTCGATCACCGCGACGGCGTGTTGCAGCGCCCAGTTTCGGGTGTGTCGGCCGAGTTCGATGTGCCAGTTTCGGGTGCCGCCGTCCCGCATGATCCGCAGCAGCTCGGAGCGCAGCCGGTTCGGGGCCAGCGGGCTGCGGGTCAGCGCGCGCAGCGGATTGAAGCCGCGGCGACCGGACGTGTCGGCCGTGGCGACGATGCCGGCGGCGGCGAGCGCCTCGTCCACCTGCCCGCGCTCGTGCAGCAGCGTGACCCACTCGGCGTGGCCGACCGGGTCGTCCGGCCCCGGGTCCTCGGTGGGCAGCTCGTGCGGTGCGCGCAGGGTGCCGTCGGGGTTGAAGAACGGGGCGCGGTCCCGGCCGCCGTTGCGGGCGAGCAGTTCGTGCGCGTGACGTGCGTCCCACGTGTGACGCGCCGCCGACCAGTCGAGCTCGGTTTTCGGGTACGGTCCGGTGCCGACGTCCACGGAGCCGAAGCGCAACGTCAGCCGCTGCGCGTTCCAGCCTTCGGGTGTGACGATGCTCAGGGCGGCCGCTCGCCGGGGCGGATCGTAGACGCGCAGAACGATCACCTGCCCAGGCTGGATCAGCGTCTGCTCGGGTCCCGGCCACTCCCGCCGGGGAAGGTGCCAGCGCAGCAGGTCGGGCGCGAAGTGCCGCAGATCGTCCTCCAGCGCCTCGGCGGTCGCCGGGCCGTGCTTGCGGGCCACCTCGGCCAGGTCGATGTCGACGTCGACGCCGGCGACGGCGCAGGCGCCCCGCCAGTCCCCGGCCAGGCGCCGCTCCGTCGCCTCCTCGATCATCCAGCGCGGCACCGCGTACCGGCGCGTCCGCGCCCACAGGCCCGCGTTCTCGTGGTCGAACGGGCCGCACGGTTGAGTGCCCGGTTTCGGCTGGGCGGGCCGGTCGCGCGTGCTCACCGGTAGACGCTCCCGATCGCCAGGATGTCGGGATGCGCCGGGGTGAGGGGGCGCATCAGCGCGTTCAGGGCGCGCTTGACGCGACGCGGGACGTTCGGGCCGAGCCGCACCTGCTCCAGGCGCGTCGCGGTCGCGCTCACCCGGGCCAGCAGTGCCTTGGCGCCGCGCCCGGTGATGCCCGAGTGGGCCAGGTCGAGCGTGCGCAGGGGGCTGCCGGGGAGGGCGTCGGCGAGCGCGGCCGCGCCTTCGTCTCCGGTGGCGTTGGCCGGTGCGCCGAGTGCGCGTTGCGAACGCGGACGTCCCAGATTGAGCGCTTCGATGCCGTCGAGGGCGTCCGCCAGTGCGCGTGCTCCGACGGGGCCGATGCCGTTGCCGCCGAGTCCGAGCCGGACGGGGCGCTGCGGGTCTGCCGCCTCGGCAAGAGCGGCGGCGCCCGCGTCGCCCAGGTGACTCGCCGAGAGGTACAGTTCGCGGACGCCGGCGTCGCGGATGAGCGCGGCGAGCAGCGGCGCCGCGTCGGCGGCGAGGCCGTTGCCTCCCAGAAAGAGGCGTTCCACCGGTTGCGGGCGTGCTGTCAGCGCGTCCAGCAGCGTGCGCAGACCGTCCACGGTGATGCCGGTGTTGACCAGGTCGAGGGTGCGGATTGCGGTGTTGCGGCGCAGCATGGCCGCGAGCGCCCGTATGCCCTCGTCGCAGAGGGGGTTGCGTTTGAGCCAGACGGCCCGGACGGTGTCGTCGTCGGCGAGCTTTTCAGCAAGCGCGGCCGCGCCCTCGCCGTCGATGCGGTTGCAGCCCAGGTACAGCGTTCGGACGCCGTGTCCGGGGACGAGTGCTCGGGCGATGGCGCGCGCGCCGTCGTTCCCCATGGCGTTGGTGCCCAGCAGGAGGTGCACGGCGTGCGGCGACACGGCGGCCACGGGCATCAGCCGCTCGACCCCTTCCGCCCCGAGGCCCTGCTTGCACAGGTCGACACGGCCGTCCGGCCGCAGCGTTCCCAGCGGGAACGTCTCGTCGCCGTCGACCGCCGCCGCGTCCCCCAGGCGGGCCAGCAGCGGCTCCAGGTCGGCGGGGTCGGCCGCCGGAACGTCCGGGGCGTCGATGGCGGGGCAACGTACCGGGGCGGGCCGTGTCCGAGGATCTGTCATCACCACTCCACCGGGCGGTAGTCCTTGAGGAACAGTCCGTGGACGGGCTCGCCGCGCACACCCCGCACGATCGGGTCGTACACGCGCGCGGCCCCGTCGATGACGTCCAGCGGCGGGCGGAACCCCAGCGCGCGCTGCGCCATCCGGCTCGGATGGGGCCGCTCGTCGGTGACCCAGCCGGTGTCCACGCTGTTCATGTAGATGCCGGACGCGGCGTAGTCGTCGGCCGACGTCCGGGTCATCATGTTCAGCGCCGCCTTGGCCATGTTGGTGTGCGGGTGCCGGACGGTCTTGGACGACCGCGAGAAGCTGCCCTCCATCGCCGACACCTGCACCACGTACCGGTCCGGGTGCGGCGACGCCTCCATCAGCCCACGCAGCCGCGACGTCAGCAGGAACGGCACGAAGGCGTTGACCACGTGCACCTCCAGCCACTCGACGGGCGGCACCTCCGCGAGCCGCAGCACCCAGCTGTTGCGGTCGCGCAGGTCGAGCGGCTGGCCGGTCTCGTCCGTGCGCCCCGCCGGGAACAGGGCCTCCCAGCCCCCGTCCGGCAGAACCTCCGGGGCGGCCGGTCCGGCCGTCAGCGCCGGGCGGCAGGCGCCGGTGACGGTCACGGCCGCGGCGCCGCCGGTCAGCGCGCGCTCCTCGGCGGCGCGGACCTCGCGGTGATAGGCGGGCGGACGGCGGATCGTCTGCGCGGCGTTGTTGACCAGGATGTCGAGGTGGTCGAACCGCCGGTGCACCAGGTCGATGAGGTCGGCGACGGCGGGCAGGTCCAGGAAGTCGACGCCGTGGACGTGCAGCCGGTGCAGCCAGTCGTCCGCGTCGGCCACGGCGGCGAACCGGCGCGCCGCGTCCCGCGGGAACCGGGTCGTCACCATCACCTCGGCACCGTCGCGCAGCAGCTTCAGCGCCGTGTGGAAACCGATCTTCACCCGGCCTCCGGTGACCAGGGCGCGGCGTCCGCGCAGGTCGACGCGGGCGTGACGGCGGACGGCGTTCTCGTGCGCGCACTCCGGGCACATCAGGTGGTACTCCGGGTGCACCCGCCGGTAGGGCGCCTTGCACACGTAGCAGCGCCGCGCGCGGATCAGCTGCCGCGACGGCGTCGCAGGCCGGTCGCCGGGCTCGAGCCGCTGCTCGGGGTGAGGCGAGGGGTCTTGCTCGCGGTGGCGTTCGGACGCGGCCAGGGCCTCCCGGTCATGCCGCTGCCGCTCCTTGCGTCGTGCCGCCTTGCGGGCCTTCTTGCCCGCCCGGTACACGTCGGCCGCGGCGCGCTGGACCCGCACCCAGCGCGGATCGCCCGGTTCCGCCGCACCCGCCCGCTCCAGCACCCGCAGGCACGTGTCGATGTCGGCCTGCGTCGGCTCCGAGTCGATCGACGCCACCGCGCTGCCTCCCCCACGGACGGAACGGGGCGATGGACCGGCCGGATTCGAACCGGCGTCCTCCCGCTGAGAAAGCGGGCGCGACGACCTCTGCGCTACGGCCCATCACCGGCGGGAAGCCTAGCGACCAAATCTGACAAACTTCCTCGGATTTATCCCCGCCTCAGGGGGCAACGGTTTCGTGGCGAGCCGGCCGGATTCGAACCGGCGTCCTCCGAGTTGTCAACTCGGCGCGACGACCTCTGCGCTACGACCCGCCGCCCGGCAGCATAACGGCGGCACCGCACGAACAGCCGCCAGCGACGCCTCGTTCCCGCCGTCCACCCACAACGGCGCGGCTGCTTAGCCCCCGCAAGCTGCTGACCAAGCGGCACTAAGCGGTATCGAGTGCGGCTGCACCACGCCGCGTCCAGCGACCGCATCCTGGTGACCGCGCGGGCCGATCTGCCTTCACCGGACCGTCTGGGCCCTCTCCCCTACAGCGCGACTACCTCATGCCCCTCGTTCGGTAGGCGCGGAGACGCGGCGCGCGCGTGTACGGCGGCATAGCCACGGAGAGGTGGGGCACCATCGGGTCATGAGCGATCCGGCGAAGCCCAGGGTGCGCCGAGCCTACGAGCCGCGCGAACCTGAGGACGGTACGCGCGTCCTGGTGGACCGTCTCTGGCCTCGTGGGCTGTCCAAGGAGGACGCGGACGTCGACGTGTGGCTCAAGGAAGTCGCCCCGTCCACCGAACTGCGCCGCTGGTACGGCCACGACCCGGCCCGCTACGACGAGTTCTGCCGCCGGTACGAGGCCGAGCTCGCCGACCCCGAGCACTCCGAGGCCTTGAAGCGGCTCCGCGACCTCGCCGCGTCCGGGCCCCTGACCCTGCTCACCGCCACCAAGGACGTCGAGCACAGCCAGCTCCCGACCCTCCTCAAGGCCTTGTCGCGCTCCTAGATCAGGCTCTGGGACGTTCACACGGTGGGCTGAGGACCGCGCTCCACCTGGCGTGCGAGCACGGCGCGGGTGCTGACGCTGCTGATGACCGGCGGTCAGCCCGTTCTGGAGCGGATCGACGTGCCGCGGATGGGACATGCCATCCACGCAGCCGGCCTGATCTAGTTCGGGCCGACACGTCTTCAGCTCTCGCCCGAACCGCGCGTCCCGGCGCAACCGGGGGATCGGCTGCACGAGATTCCCGTGGGTGGTCGGTGTCCGGTGTTCTGCGCGCTGGATCACCGGCGACGCCATGCCGTCGAGTGCAGCATCTACCGGCTCGAACGGCACCGCGCCGCAGCCACGCGGGAAGTGAGCCGAATCGGTCCACCGCGCAACGTGCTGCCGACAGCGGTATATGTCGGTGCTCAGAACTGATGCCTAGCTCGTGGCTCAGCGCATGGGCCGTTGTGTCAGTGGCGTCTGCTCTACTTCCGGACCGTCCGACCTGTGAGTGGGAGGATTCGGTGGGTGTTCTTGTCGACTACTTCCGCGCGACGGACTCTGAAACAGTGGTGCGAGCGCTCGAACGCACCGATGGCCACTCACCGGTAGGCGGCGAGCACTCCATCTTCGACGGAGTCGAAACCAAGAACGTGGATCCGCCGATCGCTCTGGGGACACTGATCGCGGCCATCAGACGGGTGCCATGGCACGGGGACTTGGTTCACGAAACGCCGGTATGGCCAACCAGTCCGGGCCCGGACGGCCCTCAGTTTGACGACGACTGGCCAGGGCCGTGGGTATTGCACCTGGACGTCGGGGTGCGGGACACGCTGGCGGGAGTGCGCGACGCCGATATACCGCGGCTGGCCGCCGAGTGGGCACAGGCGGAGGAGCTCGACCAAGCGAACCCCGAGGACTTGCGGCCGCTCATCGAAGAGCTGGTCCAGCTCGCCAGAAACGCCCGTGACGCGGGCGAACAGCTCTATTGCTGGTGCTGCGTCTAATCAGCCAGCCCTGCACCGCCGTCGACCTATGCCATGTCGACGTACCAACTACCCCCCGCGCCCCATGCTCGCGACGACCACGCCCGGGGCGGCGCTGCGAAGCACTGCCCAGCCGGTTGATCAGCGCGCAGGCCATTGTCAGAGGCGTTTGCTCTACTTCCGGACCATCCGGCTTGCAGGCCGGTGGGTGTTCTCTACGACTGCTTCCCCGTATTGGACCCGGAAGCGGTGGTGCGAGTCGACGTAATGCGCCTCGGCGTGGGTCAGTGTGGCGGGGACTTATGTCTTGCGGGCGGGGGTGCCGTGTGCGGTCACGTCTGAGACGGGGCCGTCGCGCGGGAGCAGTGAGTGCTGCGGGCCACATCTTTGATCTCGGGCAAGGTAGATCCACACCGCATGCCCCGCACGTACACCTCATCGTGACGGGGAAGCCGCACGGTCCCCCCCGCACCGCGAGTCGATCCTGCGCGCCTGTGCGCAGCGGCCGCTGGTCGCCGAAGCACCAGGCCGCCGACTGTCCTGCGGTACGGGACGGAACGGCGGCGGGCCAGCGGCCTGCCGACGGGCTGTCGGCAGGCCGCTGCACGGGCTCATGCTCGAGCCACCTCACCGCTCCGCCCCGGCGCCGGCTCATGCAGACGGCCGAAACACGGGGTCGGCTGGCACGTCGTCCGCATCCCGACCGAGCCTCTCCGCTGAGCAGGGCCGTCCCGCTCTGAGGGGCGCCTGGCGCGGACGTGCGGTCAGCTGGACCGGGTGGGGCGGCCGCCCAGGAATTCGTTGCGGGCGATGACGGCCGTGTCGGGGTTGTCGCTGAACAGGGCGTCGATGCCGGCGCGGTAGAAGGCGTCGTACTCCTTCAGCGCCTTCCCGTAGTCGCCGGGCGCGGTGCCGGTGCGCAGGTCGGTCGGCAGGAACTGGTTCTCGTTGCGGAACGTGTACGGGGCGACCTTGAGTCCGGCGGCGTGGGCGTTCTTCACCAGGGGGCTCGGGGTGCCGAGCGAGCCGTCGGACTTGAGGGGGATGACGAGGTTCTTGTCCGGGCCGATCCAGTCGGCGTAGGACGCGACCTCCTTGAGCCCCGCGGGAGTGATCATCTCGGCGTAGGTGGGGCCCTTGCCGTTCGCGATGGTGTCGTAGGGGGCTCCGGTCGCGGAGATGGTCTGGAGCAGGGGGACGCGCACCTGCTTGTCGATGATGCGCAGGGAGGTCGGCTCGAACGACTGGACGATCGCCCGCCCGTCGGGGCGGTCGAGGCCGTTGCGCTTGAGCGTCGTGGCGAGGGCGCCCTCCAGCGGCAGGCCGATCGAGCGGAAGTACGTGGGGTGCTTCATCTCGGGGATGATCGAGATGCGCCGGTGGTGCTCGCGGCTCAGCCGTTCGGCCAGGTCGATGACCTCCTGCAGGGTGGGCACCTGGTAGCGGCCGTCGTAGAGGGTGTTGTGCTGCCGGACGTCGGGCAGCCGTTCGACCGCGCGCAGCGACTTCAGCTCGGCGAGGGTGAAGTCTTCGGTGAACCAGCCGGTGACCTTCTGCCCGTCGATGGTCTTGGTGGTCTTGCGGGAGGCGAACTCGGGGCGCTGCGCCACGTCGGTGGTGCTGCCGATCTCGTTCTCGTGCCGGGCGACGAGCACGCCGTCCTTGGTCGGCACCAGGTCGGGCTCGATGTAGTCGGCGCCCATGCGGACGGCCAGCTCGTACGACGCCGTGGTGTGCTCGGGACGGTAGCCGGCCGCGCCCCGGTGGCCGAGGACGAGCGGTCCCCGCGCGGGCACCGTGGCGACGGCGGCGGTCTCGGCCGGTGCGGCGGGCGCGACGCTCGGCGCGGCCTGGGCGGCGCCGACGGCCAGTACGGGCGGCAGCAGCGCTCCCGCCACGATGACCGCGCGCCGTCTGATCGTCTTCGTCGCCCGTCCGTCGCTCATGCCAGCTCCTCTCCGTGCGGCGCTTGCCGACATCGCTCGTCGGGTGATCACTGCCGCCGGACCTTAACGAGCGGTGCGGGGGCGGACCAGGATGCGGCCGATGACGGACAGGCGAACGTTGCCCGCCGACCGGGTGAACGGGCCGCCGGAGGCGGCGCGGACGGTGTCGCGGTCGCGGGACGATCGGGTAGAAGCGGGTCGTCGGGGTCGTACGGCAAGGAGGCGACGGTGGAGCGGGTGGCGGGGTTCCTGTACGAGATGGGGCTGCTCAAGCGGTACAAGCGGACGGGGTGGCTGGTCGCGGGGGTGCGCGATCCGGAGAGCATCGCGGAGCACTCGTTCCGCGCCGCGGTCATCGCGAGCGTGCTCGCGGTGATGGAGGGCGCCGACCCCGCGCGGGCCGCGCTGCTCAGCCTGTTCCACGACACTCAGGAGACCCGGCTCACCGACATCCCGTACCTGGCCAGGCCGTATGTGACGAGGACGGGCAACGAGGAGGTCACCGCGCATCAGGTGCGCGGCCTTCCCGAGGCGGTCGCCGACATGGTCACCGGGGTGGTCGCCGAGTACGAGGGCAGGGCGAGCGCGGAGGCCGTGTGCGCGCGGGACGCCGACAAGCTCGAATGCCTGCTCCAGGCGGTCGAGTACCGGGAGCAGGGAAACCAGAACACCCAGGGGTGGATCGACAGTTCGCTGGAGCAGCTGCAGACCGAGTCCGCCAAGCGGCTGGCGCGTCACGCGCTGGAGACGGGGTCGCTGGAGTGGCTGGGCCGGGCGATGAACGGAGACGACCCTAGTTAATACATGTATTAACTATCTGGGGCTAGCCTGGGGGCATGGCGGATGAGGGCGCCACCGACGGACTGGACTTCTGGTCGTTCGTCGAGTTGGCCGAGCGGAGGTTGGCGGAGGAGTTCGGGTTCCCGCATCGGACGGCCACGCGGCTGCTGCTGACGCTGAACCGGGCCTCGGCGATCGTCACCTACGACCTGGAGGCGGCGGTGCACCGGCCGCGCGGGCTGTCGTGGGCCGGGTTCCGGCTGCTGTTCGTGACGTGGCTGGCCGGGCCGCTGGAGCCGGGACGGGCCGCGGCGCTGGCGGGCATGACGCGGGCGGCGGTGTCGAACCTGTCCAAGTCGCTGGTCGCCGACGGGCTGCTGGCGCGGGCGCCGGGCGAGCGGGACGGCCGCACGGTGACGCTGTCGCTGACCGAGCAGGGCCGCAAGGCGATGCTGGAGGTGTTCGCCGCGCAGAACGCCCGCGAGCTGGAGTGGACGGACGCGCTGACCGAGACCGAGCAGCGCATTCTGATCATGCTGCTGGACAAGCTCATCGAGGGGCGGCGGCGGTTCGACGTGCGGGAACGGAGCTGAAGGGGGCTGGCGTCATCCCGAACGGGGTGAGATAGTACATGTGTTAACTACTTCGCCCGTTCGGCGGGGAGGAGGACACCATGGCGTACTACCGGCGGGTCGGCGAGGTGCCGCCCAAGCGCCACACCCAGCACCGCGACGGCGGCGGACGGCTCTACTACGAAGAACTCATGGGCGAGGAGGGCTTCTCCTCGGACTCCTCGCTGCTCTACCACCGCGACATCCCCTCGGCGATCACGGACTCGCGGCCCTGGGAGATCCCGGACGTCGCCACCACGCCCAACCATCCGCTCAAGCCCCGGCATCTGAAGCTGCACGACCTGTTCCCCAAGGACGTGTGGGCGGACACGGACGTCGTCACCGGGCGCCGGCTCATCCTGGGCAACGGCGACGTGCGCATCTCCTACGCGGTCGGGATGGCGCCGTCGCCGCTGTACCGCAACGCGCTCGGCGACGAGGTCGTGTACGTCGAGTCCGGCGCGGCGACCGTGGAGACCGTCTTCGGCGTGCTCTCCGTGAAGGAGGGCGACTACGTCGTCATCCCGATGTCGACCACGCACCGGTGGCTGCCGGAGGGCGATGAGCCGTTGCGCGCGTACGCCATCGAGGCCAACGGGCACGTCGCGCCGCCCAAGCGCTACCTGTCGCGGTACGGGCAGTTCCTGGAGCACGCCCCGTACTGCGAGCGCGACCTGCACGGTCCCGAGGAGCCGCTGGTGGTGGACGAGACCGACGTCGAGGTGTTCGTCAAGCACCGGACGTCGTCCGGGGTCGTCGGCACCCGCCTCACCTATGCGCGGCACCCGTTCGACGTGGTGGGCTGGGACGGCTGCCTCTACCCGTTCACCTTCAACGTGCACGACTTCGAGCCGATCACGGGGCGGGTGCACCAGCCGCCGCCGGTCCACCAGGTGTTCGAGGGGCCCGGGTTCGTGGTGTGCAACTTCGTCCCGCGCAAGGTGGACTACCACCCGCTGGCCATCCCGGTGCCCTACTACCACTCGAACGTGGACTCCGACGAGGTCATGTTCTACTGCGGCGGCGACTACGAGGCGCGCAAGGGCTCGGGCATCGGGCAGGGCTCGGTGTCGGTGCACCCCGGCGGCGTCGCGCACGGGCCGCAGCCGGGCGCCTACGAGCGCAGCATCGGCGTCGAGTTCTTCGACGAGCTGGCCGTCATGGTCGACACGTTCCGGCCGCTGGAGCTGGGCGAGGGCGGCCTGGCCTGCGAGGACTCCGCCTATGCGTGGACGTGGGCCGGAGGGCGGCGGTCATGAGCGTCCCCGCCGTGCTCCGCGGGCTGTGCGACGACGCGGCGGTGTTCCCCCCGGGGTCGCTGCCGCTGCGCGACGCGGTGCCCGCGCACCACCGGCACCGGCGCGCGAAGTACGCCGAGCTGGTCGGCCCGTTCGTCATCGCGGCGCCCATGTTGGACGAGCTGGACCGCCTGCCCGAGGAGGCGCCGGAGCTGATCGTGACGGCGCCGGAGGGGCCGAAGCAGGCGGCCGAGGCCGTGGCGTCCCGCGCCGTGAAGGCCGTGGAGGTCGCGGTCCCGGCGGGCATGTCGGTGGACGACTTCTTCGCCGAATGCGAACGCCTGACGGGCACGACCGTGTTCGTCGAGGTGCCGCGGGACGAGCGGCGGCCGGACGTCATCGCCGGGCTGGCCGAACGGGGCGGCAAGGCCAAGTTCCGCACCGGCGGGGTGCGGGCGGAGATGTACCCGGACGAGGACGAACTCGCCGCCGCGGTCAAGGCGGTGGTGGACGCGGGCGTCCCGTTCAAGGCCACCGCCGGGCTGCACCACGCCGTGCGCAACACCGACCCGGACACGGGGTTCGAGCAGCACGGCTTCCTCAATCTGCTGCTCGCGGTCGACGACGCCCTCGACGGGCGTCCGGCGGACGCGCTGGCGCGCACCTCGGCGGAACGCGACGGCGCGGCGCTCGCCGACCGCGTGCGGAAGCTGGACGAGGCGCGGGCCGCCGACATCCGGGGCCGGTTCGTCTCGTTCGGGACGTGCAGCATCACCGACCCGTTGACCGACCTGGTGGCGCTGGGGCTGCTCCCGGCGTCCGTGGCGGAATCCGAAGGAGACACCCGATGACCCGGATCGACGTTCCCGACGGCTCGCCGTTCGGCATCGCCAACCTCCCGTACGGGGTCTTCTCCACGCCCGGCGCCGGGCCTCGGGTGGGGGTGCGCGTCGGCGACTCGGTCGTGGACCTGGCGGTCGCGCTCGACGACGACGTCTTCGCCCGTCCCTCGCTGAACGCGTTCATGGCTCAGGGGCCGCGCCGCTGGGCCGAGACGCGCGAGCGGATCACCGAGCTCGTTCAAGGGGACGTTCCGGACGCGGCGGTCGCGGACGCCTCGGAGATCACCCTGCATTTGCCGTTCGAGGTCGGCGACTATGTCGACTTCTACGCCTCCGAACACCACGCGTCGAATCTGGGGCGGCTGTTCCGCCCGGATTCCGAGCCGCTCATGCCGAATTGGAAGCACCTTCCCGTCGGTTATCACGGGCGCGCCGGAACGGTCGTGGTGTCGGGCACCGACATCGTGCGGCCGTGCGGCCAGCGGAAGACGCCCGCCGACCCCGCGCCCGTGTTCGGGCCGAGCCGCCGTCTCGACATCGAGGCCGAGCTGGGGTTCGTCGTCGGCGTGGGCTCCCCGCTGGGCCGGCCCATCCCGTGCGAGGACTTCGCCGAGCACGTCTTCGGCGCGGTGCTGGTGAACGACTGGTCGGCGCGCGACATCCAGGCGTGGGAGTACGTGCCGCTCGGGCCGTTCCTCGGCAAGAGCTTCGCCACGTCGGTGTCGCCGTGGGTGGTGCCGCTGGCGGCGTTGGAGCACGCTCGGACGGCCACCCCGCCGCAGCAGCCCGAACCGCTGCCCTACCTGCGGGAAAAGGAGCCGTGGGGCCTGGACATCGAGATGGCCGTCAGCTGGAACGGCCAGGTGGTCTCCCGTCCGCCGTACCGGACGATGTACTGGTCGCCGGCGCAGATGCTGGCCCACATGACCGTCAACGGCGCGTCGGCGCGCACCGGGGACCTGTTCGCGTCCGGCACCGTCTCCGGCCCGGAGAAGGACCAGCGCGGCGCGTTCATCGAGCTGACGTGGGGCGGGCGCGAGCCGCTGCGGGTCAACGGCGAGGAGCGCACCTTCCTGGAGGACGGCGACGAGGTCGCCATCGCGGCGACCGCGCCCGGCCCGGACGGGTCGCGCATCGGCTTCGGCGAGGTCCGCGGACGGATCCTTCCGGCGTCCTGCGCGCCCGGGAACGAGCGAGCAGGGTGATCGACTGATCCCAAATCGTAATATGCCCGGCCGCATGCGCAGCCGAGCCACCAGGTATTTTCAACATCAACAACTTTAACCTTTGTTTAAGGTTCGGTCCCGCCGGTCCGCGGCGGGAATATCGGGGACGGCCTGGGGTGGCACCGTTGCGCACACGCGGCATCGTTGATCGACGTTGGGCGGCCGGGATCGTTCTGCTGGCCGGAACGCTGGGACTGACGGCCTGCTCCTCTGAGACCCACAAGACGACCACGGCGGGCGGGGACACCACGGTCCCCGCCGCCAAGGTGACCACGTATCCGAAGAACGGCGCCGAGAAGGCCCGCCCCGACCGCGGCGTCGTGGTGAAGGCGGACGGCGGGACGCTGCAGTCGGTCAGCGTGACCGCGAACGGCCGGCCGGTGGAGGGCGCCTTCAACGCCCAGCGCACCGAATGGCGGTCCAAGTGGGCGCTGCGGCCGGGCACCACCTACACGGTGACGTCCACGGCCAAGAACTCCATCGGCACCGTTTCGCGGTCCACCAGCACGTTCCGCACGCTCAAGCCGACGGCCGCGCAGACCGCCACCGCCTCGCTGGACTGGATCCTCGAGAGCAACCGCGGCAAGACCTACGGCGTCGGCCTGCCGATCATCGTCGACTTCAACCGTCCCGTCGCCAACAAGAAGGCCGTGGAGCGGGCCCTGGAGGTCACCGCGGAGAAGCCGGTCGAGGGCGCCTGGCGGTGGATCGGCGACCAGCGGGTCGTCTACCGCACCAAGACCTACTGGCCCGCGCACCAGACGGTGAAGCTGAACGCCCACCTGGCCGGGGTGCGCGTCGCCAAGGGCGTCTACGCCACGAAGGACCTCAACCGCACGTTCCGCATCGGCGCCGCCCGCATCACCAAGATCAACCTGAAGCGGCACCGCATGGCGGTGTACGTCGACGGCAAGAAGGCGCGCTCGGTGCCGGTCAGCGGCGGCAACGGCACGACCCGGGAGTACACCACCACCAGCGGCGTCCACCTGACCATGGAGAAGGGCAACCCGGTGCGGATGACCGCGCCCGGCCGCAAGAAGGGCGACCCCGGGTACTACGACCTGCTGGTGAACTACGCGGTCCGCATCTCCAACACCGGCGAGTACCTGCACCAGTCGATGGGCGAGGAGTACTGCCTGGGCCGCGCCAACTGCAGCCACGGCTGCGTCCGCCAGCCCCGCAGCGACGCGATCTGGTTCTACAAGACCGTCCAGCCGGGTGACGTCGTCGTCATCACCGGCACCAAGCGCAAGCTGGAGTGGAACAACGGCTGGTCGTTCTGGCAGCTGCCGTTCCAGACCTGGAAGAAGGGCAGCGCCCTCTCTTAATCAGTCGCTTCCGCCGTCCCGGGCCCGGGCCTCCGGCCGGTCCCCCGCCGCCCGCTCGCCGTCGGGGGGCGTGCGCGGGATGGGCTTGATGGTCAGCTCCTCCGGGACGTGCGGCAGGACGTGGCGGAAGTGGTCGCGGGCCGCGGCGGTCGTGCTGACGTCGTGGCCCAGCGTCCGCTCCAGGTGCCCGCGGTGCTCCAGCACCTCGTAGAAGATCTCCACCTCGTCCAGGCGGCCGCGCAGGTCGTCGGGGATGGCCCGCACCACCGGGTCGTACACCTCGGTCAGCCACTTGCTCGCCGCGAGCGCCTCCGACACCGGACGCCCCGACTCGCGCTCCAGGTGGCCGCGGTAGCTGGCGATGTCGTTGAGCAGCCGGCGGGCCTGGTTCTCCTGGGCGTTCAGGCCGGTGCGGGCGAACAGCAGCCGGCGGTGGTGGCCCGGTTCGGCGACGACGGTGCGCACCCGCAGCCTGCTGCCCTCGCCGCCCGCGTCGATCAGCTCCACCTCGTCCACGTCGAAGCCGAGCTCGTTGATGCGGCGCAGCCGCTCGGCGATGCGCAGCCGCTGCTCCTCCGGGCGGATGATCTCCTCGCGGGTCAGCTCGTCCCACAGCGCGGTGTAGCGGCGGACGGTGTCGTCGGCCACGGCCACCGGGTCCAGGTCGGGCGGCAGCAGCCCGGCGGCGTCCAGGTCGAACAGCTCCCCGGCGATGCGTTCCCGGGCCAGCTCCAGGTCGTAGGTGCGCTGCCCCTCCGACAGGGACGGGTGCAGTTCGGCGGTCTCGGTGTCCACCAGGTACGCCGAGAACGCGCCCGCGTCCAGCTTGAACAGCGTGTTGGACAGCGAGCAGTCGCCCCACATGAAGCCCGCCAGGTGCAGCCGGACCAGCAGCTCGACCAGCGCGTCCAGCAGCCGGTCGGCGGGGTGCCCGCCGCGCGGGTTGGCGAACAGGGCCCGGTACGAGCTGGCGTGGTCGAGGAACCGCGTCACCAGGACCGCGTCCTGCCCGCCGGGCCGGTCCACCGCGATCCCGGTGACCTCGACGGCCGGGATGCCGAGCTCGCGCAGCTTGCGCAGCAGCTTGTACTCGCGGCGGGCGAGCCGTTCGTCCAGCTCCTTGAGCGCGTAGACCGCGCCGGCCTCGGCGACGAACCGCACCGTGTGCCGGGACAGTCCGCGGTGGCGGATCTCCACCAGGCGCTCGTCGCGCCAGGACGCCAGCGGCTCGTGCCACGGCAGGCTGAGCAGGCCGCTCGCCGTCTCGGCCGGGGGTTTGAAGACGAACCGCATCCGCCGCCTACCCGGCCGCGGTCTCGGTCCCGCCCTTGTCCTCGTCCTCGTCGCTCGTATCGGACGTCGCCTCCGCCTCGGCGCGCTGCGCCCGGCGCTGGGCCTCGCGTTCCTTGTCGGCCAGCCGTCCCAGCGCCGCCGCCCGCTCCTCGTCCCGGGTGAGGTTCTCCCCGGTCGCCGGGTCGAACAGGTGGACGCGGGAGGTGTCGATCCACAGCTCCGCCTCGTCCCCGGGGCTGATCAGGCTGGACGCGTCGAGCGCGACGACCGCCTGGGTGCGCAGCTGGTCGCTGTCGAGCTCCTGCGACAGGTCGCGCAGCTGCGCGGCGACGTCCGCCGGCGCCTCGTAGGGGACGTAGGCGTACAGCTCGTTGCCGAGCCACTCGGTGACGTCCACCCGCGCCTTCACCACGGCGCCGCGCTCGCGCCGGTCGTCGCCGACCAGCGAGGCGTCCTCGAAGTGCTCGGGGCGGATGCCGACCAGCACCACCGTGCGGTCCCCGACCGCCTCGGCCTTGCGGCGGTCGCGCATGTCGAACCGGCCGAGCGGGGTGTCCAGGACGGTGCCGTCCACGGTCGCGGGCAGGAAGTTCATCGACGGGGAGCCGATGAACCCGGCCACGAACAGGTTGGTCGGCTGCTCGTACAGCTCGCGCGGGCTGCCCACCTGCTGCAGCACGCCCTTGCGCAGCACCGCCACCCGGTCGCCCAGCGTCATCGCCTCGGTCTGGTCGTGCGTGACGTACACGGTGGTCACGCCGAGGCGCCGCTGCAGCCGGGAGATCTCGGTGCGCATCTGCCCGCGCAGCTTGGCGTCCAGGTTGGACAGCGGCTCGTCGAACAGGAACGCGTCGGCCTCCCGGACGATCGCGCGGCCCATCGCCACGCGCTGCCGCTGGCCGCCGGACAGGTTGGCGGGCTTGCGGTCCAGGTGGTCGGTCAGCTCCAGCAGCTCGGCGGTCTCCTTGACGCGCCGCTGCACCTCGTCCTCGGGCGTCTTGGCCAGCCGCAGCGGAAAGGCGATGTTCTCGAACACCGTCAGGTGCGGGTACAGCGCGTAGTTCTGGAACACCATCGCCAGGTTCCGCTCGCGCGGCGCGACCTTGTTGACGACCTTGCCGCCGATGCGCAGCTCGCCGGAGGTGATGTCCTCCAGGCCCACGATCATGCGCAGCAGCGTGGACTTGCCGCAGCCGGACGGGCCGACGAGGATCATGAACTCGCCGTCCTTGATCTCCAGGCTGACGTCGTTGACGGCCGGGTATCCGTCGCCGTACCGCTTGACGATGTTCTTCAAGGTGATCTCGGCCATGCCGCACAGCCCTCCTCGTGTCAGCCCCGTCAGCCCTTGACCGCGCCGGCCGTCAGCCCAGCGACGATGCGCCGCTGGAACAGCAGCACGATCACCACGACCGGGATCGTCACCACCACGGCGGCGGCGCAGATCGCCGTGGTGGGCTGTTCGAACTGCGACTGGCCGGTGAAGAACGCCAGCGCCGCGGGCACCGGCCGGGCCCGGTCGGTGGAGGTCAGCGAGATGCCGAAGACGAAGTCGTTCCAGCAGAAGAAGAACGTCAGGATCGCCGCGGTGAACACCCCCGGCGCCGCCAGCGGCACGATCACCTTGCGGAACGCCTGCCAGCTGGTCGCGCCGTCCACCTGCGCGGCCTGCTCCATCTCCCAGGGGATCTCGCGGAAGAACGCCGACAGCGTCCAGATCGCCAGCGGCAGCGCGAACGAGATGTACGGGATGATCAGGCCCGGCCAGGTGTCGTACAGGCCGATGGTGCGCCACAGGTCGAACAGCGGCCCGACCAGCGTCACCACCGGGAACATGGCGATGGCCAGCGCGAACGACAGGATGAGCTTCTTGCCGGGGAACTCCAGCCGGGCGATCGCGTAGGCGACCAGCGTCGCGAACACCACCCCGATGAACGTCGCGATCAGCGAGACGCCGATCGAGTTGATCAGGGCGGAGGTGAACAGGCTGGTGGAGAACACCGTGCGGTAGTTCTCCATCGTCCAGTCCTTGGGCAGGAAGCTCTGGACGTTGCCGACCTCGCCGGGCTGCTTGAACGACAGCATCACGATCCACAGGATCGGGAAGATCGTCCAGACCAGGATCAGCAGCGAGGCGACGATCCACAGCGCCTTGGAGCGTCCCGTCTCCATCAACGATCACCCCTCACCTGGGACAGGTCCACCCGGAACCCGCGGATGAACACGGCCGCGATCAGCACGACGGACAGGAACAGCAGCACCCCGACCGCGTTGCCCATGCCGATCGAGGTGCGGGTGATGGTCTGGTCGTAGGTCAGGAACGACAGGGTGGCCGTCTGCTCCTGGCCGCGGGTCATGACGAACGGGTTGTCGAAGATCCGCCACGCGTCCAGCGTCCGGAACAGCACCGCCACCAGGATCGCCGCCTTCATGTTCGGGATGATCACCCGCCGCAGCCGCTGCCAGGCGGTGGCGCCGTCCACCGTGGCGGCCTCGCTCAGGTCGTGCGGCACCTGCGCCAGCCCGGCGAGCAGCAGCAGCGAGATGAACGGGGTGGTCTTCCACACCTCCGACAGGCAGATCACGAACAGCGCGGCCCACCGGTCGGAGAACCAGGCGAAGTCGCCGAGCCCGAACCAGGAGTTGACGAACCCGGACTGCAGGTCGAAGGCGTACCGCCAGGCGAACGCCGAGATCACGGTGACGATGCCGTACGGCAGCAGGATCGCGGTGCGCACGGTGCGCCGCGCGAACACCGCCCGGTGCATCACCATGGCCAGCCCGAAGCCCAGCACCAGCTCCACCGCCACGGTGATCGCCGTGATGAGGAACGTGGTGAACACGTCCTGCCAGAACAGCCCGTCCGACAGCGCGGTGATGTAGTTGCGCAGGCCGACGAACTCGCGGTCCTGCGGCGCGGTCAGCCGGTAGTTGAACAGCGACAGGTACACCGCGTTCAGCAGCGGATACCCGGTCACCAGCAGCATGACGATCACGGCGGGGGCCGACAGCAGCAGTCCCAGCCGCCGTTCGGCCCGGGCGCGGTCGGAGATCTCCGAGCGCGCGGCCGGTCGGGCGGCGGGCGCCGTCTCCACCTGGGCGGTCATGACGCACCTCCTGGCACGGCGGGGGCCTTCCGTCTCGTCACAGCGACACCCCCGATCACAGCAGCGCCTCGTCGCGCAGCACGGCGCGGACGAACTCCGCGGACCGGCGCGGCGTGGACTCCGGGTTCACCGACGCGGGCGGGTGCCATCGGCTCTGCACCGCCGCGGACAGGTCGGTGTAGTACGGGGTGTTCGGCCGGGGCGCCGCCGCGTTGATCGAGTCGCGGATCATCGTGGCCATGGGGAACTCGCGCCGCACCTCGGGGTCGTCGAACACCTCGGGACGCGCCGCCGGGTTCCCCGAGTCGAGCATGTACTTCTTCATGTTCTCGGGGGTGGTGATGCAGCGGACCGCGTCGACCGCGTGGGTGTCCTTGTACTTGCCGAAGGCGCCGATGCCGAGTTCGATGCCGCCGAACGGCGGCCTGCCCGGCTGGTCCGCCCGCACCCGCGGGTAGGGGGCCCAGCCCAGGTCGTTCGGGATGTTCTTGTCGATGACACCGGACTTGGCGTCGTCGTTCTCGGCGCGCCAGATGTAGCCCCAGTTGACCATGAAACCGCCGCGGTCGCTGTTGAGCAGGGACCGCGCCTGCTCCTCCATGTCGGTGGACAGCGACGGGCTGGCCGCCTTCGACCGGGCCAGCTTGCCGATGATCCGGGCGGCCTCCCGGCCGGCCGGGGAGTCGATGTCGATGGACGCGTCGTTGCCGCGCTCGGCCGCGCTGATGATGCGGCCGCCGGCGGACGCGACGAGGGCGTTGATCCACACCATGTAGCCCTCGTACTTGTTGCCCTGGACGCCGACCGTGACGCCGGCGCGCACCGCCGCGTCGATCATCTTGTCCCAGGTGAAGTCGGGCGCGTTGGGGTCGACGCCCGCCTTCTGCGCGGCCGACTTGCGGTACCAGAGGATCTGCGTGTTCGCCCAGAACGGCGCCGCGTACAGCCGCCCCTTCCACGTGGAGCTCTCCACGGCCGCCGGGAACACGCCCTGGGTGAACTGCCGCGCCTCGTCGGCGGTGAACGGGCGGAGGAACCCGGCGTTGGCGGCCTCGGCGACGAACACCGGGTCCAGGCTCATGATGTCGAGCTGGTCGTCCTTGGCGGCCAGCCGCCGGATGAGCTGTTCGCGCTGCTGCGTCGCGTCGTTGGGAAGGATCGACGTGACGATGCGGTACCGGCCCCCGGCCGCCTTCGTGCACGCCTCGGCGAGCCGCGCCTGCCCGCCGTTGTCGGGGTTGATGTACCAGTGGAGCGTCGGCGTGCCGCCGTCGCCGCCGCAGGCGGCGAGCCCGCCCGCCAGCAGCGCCGCGGCGACCGCGCCGCGCAGCGCTCTCGCCCTGCCGCG